>JAPLIW010000218.1 GCA_026388915.1 Deltaproteobacteria bacterium | reverse complement strand
CTTTTACTGTTTCCAAAGATGAGCTGGGAGCTTTTATCGACACGAATGCCAAGCAAGGAGGGTTCGGCCCTTTGTTTGGAGGGGCGATATTGCTATCTTTTCTGATCATTATCGGGGCTTTTCTCAGTATTTATTCACGATCCAAAAAGACAGGACCCGAAAAAAACAACCTTGGGTGGAAGGACCGCGCTGCCAATGGGGCATCCTTGCCCAATATCTATTTAGGTCTTTTCTGTTTAGCCTTGATTTTAGCCACCTGCTTGATTAATCCAGCCTCTTCCCTTGCCAGGTTTGTCCCCCAAATGTGGCTTTTCCCGATCATCGCCGTTCTACTGGGATACAGCCTAAAGAACAAGCTCTTTCGAATCCTAGGACACCTGGTCCTCATCGTTCTGATCATGAATAATATATTGATCGGGTACACCTATTATTCATATAATCTTAAAATCACAAGCGTTTATAACCAGCGACTGGAGGATTTGGCGGCCCTCAGCCAGGAAAAGCCGATCCAATTTTATTTTGGGCATTTCCTTTCGAGCAGTATCCTCCGCTTTGATCGGTTTGGAATTGTTTATTCAATTGCGGGGAAAAAGGAAGAATGCCGGAATGGACAAAGAATACTTCCGAGCAGTATCATCATGAAATGTGAGACAAAATAAATAATGCGCTTGCCGGAAGGGTGCGATTTGCGGTATAAATTCGGCGGGTTGCGATTTTGCTGACAAAGGGAGACGGAGAAGGAAAATTAAAAAAACGAGTTTTGACAATCCCTGCCGATGTATTTATGCGTATCCTGATTTCAAATTGGATATCCCCAAGGAAAAGGCACGGTCTATGGAGCGATTCAACACTCGGAGGGGCAACCGGGGATGGAAAATTCGTTCTAAAGAGGAAAGTAAAATGAAGACATGGAAAAAAGGATATTTTTTAATCTTGGTAATGGCACTCCCATTCTTCTTTCCCAATCAATCCTTTCCCCTCAGTTGTGCGGAATCCCTTGAAGGTCTTAAAGGAGTCGAAGTTGTCGTGGAAGAATTAAAACCCGAACTGGAGAACTTCAACCTCACGGCGACCCAAATTCAAAAAGAGGTGGAAGTGAAGCTGCAAAACGCGGGAGTACAGGTCCTGTCAAAAGAAGATAATGAAAAGATTCAACCTCTGCGCAAGCCATACCTTTACATAAAGGTCAATTCATGCAAATTGCCCTGGAGAAGGTCGTCTTTCGCCTTCTCTATAGATATTGCCCTCAATCAGCAAGTCAAGCTCCGTGGAAATCCAGAGCTTAAGAAAACCATTTTCTACTCCCCCACCTGGTATAAAAGCGAAGTCGGAGGGGTAAGCGGGAAAGATATGGCGGAGATCATTGAAGCCGTAAAAACGTTAACCGAAAAATTCATCGGTGCCTACCAAACCGCGAATTCGAAGCGGTAAGGTGAAAGACGAGCTTGGCATCCATTATTACTGTAAACTCCCCCCTACCTTCTCCACCCTGCGAAGCAGATCTCCCGATTCAATCAAGGAGTGGATTTCTTTGATGTCCTTGCTGAACCTGCGGTCTCCCTCGATGGGGGGGACCTTCTCTCGGACCACCTGGTATGCTTCATGGATCCCCCGCCCGGGATGGAGGGGAAGGAGGAACTCCAGCCCCTGGGTCGCGCAGAGGAGTTCCATGGCCAGGATCTGCTCCACGTTTCGGACGATATCCCTCGCTTTTCTCGCCGCGATCGTCCCCATGGATACATGATCTTCTTTGTCCGCGGAGGTAGGCATGGAATCCATGCTCGCCGGGTGAGCCAGGATCTTATTCTCCGAGACCAGGGAGGCGGCACTAACCTGAACCATCATCAATCCCGAATGTAGTCCTCCCTTTTTGGTCAGGAAAGCCGGAAGGCCGGATAAGGCGGGGTTGATCAATTTCTCGATTCGTCTCTCGGAGATGCTCCCCAGCTCGGCCATCACGATTCCCAGGAGGTCCGAAGACATGAAGCGGCCAAACTTGATTCTTTTCATTTC
>JAPLIW010000556.1 GCA_026388915.1 Deltaproteobacteria bacterium | reverse complement strand
ATTCCAGGCGTAACGACCGGCGAAGAGGCATTCTCTTCGGAAAGGTTATATTATCTTAGATAACAGCAAAAAAGGAATTTGTCAATTTTTTTCTAGCCCGTGTCGGGAAAATTTTTTTTGGATCCGTGTGGACCATGGACTTTTCTTCTCAGCCTTCCTAAAAACCATCCTTCTCCCTTTTGGGCCGGGAGTTTTCCCCGAAGCCTTGTGAAAAGCGATTCCTGCGGCAAAAAAAACCAAGGTGGGAAATGAAACCCGGGCTGATCTTTTCCAAGGGAGAAAAATATCCATGGCATTGCTTTGCTATACATGACGACATGAATCTTATCGCCTTTATCATTCCAGGCTTCACCCGGAATCCAGTTTTCCCCAGATTGCCGCTTGGCCGGGAATGAAGGCCTTGGCTGAGATGTCCCTGCGCGTAAATGCAGGCTCAACCAACTTATAAATCGCTTGGTCAGGGGTTTAAATAAAATGACAGTTAACGTCACTTTAATTTTATAAAATGGACAAATTTACTTCCAACGGTTAATATTTATCCCAATATATTTTATTTTTATTTATTATTTTAAGTAGTTATAAAAAGTGTTCAAAAAAATATTTTTTGGCAAAATAATTGCTAGATAAGTGTTAAGAATTTGAATCTTTGGAATAAGCGAGGGAAAAATATGGGAAAAGGGTTTGGTGCTTTTAATGGTGTGGGCTCTTTTATGAATAAATGGATCGGCCTGTTTCTGTGGCTGATGCTGCTGGTATTTCTGGCCATCCAAGGGAAGGTTTAATTTCATTAAGGTAAACCCCCGGCTCTGCCGGGGGTCCCGCATGTGGCGGGATTGACATTTCCGGGATGCTTGAGTTGTGGCCCGGGGGCAAGGAGCTTCTGGGCAAAAAGCATCGGCCGGGCTGGCCCTCTCCTTGGAGGCTTCGACCAGCTTCCGCAGGATGCGGCGGGCCGATCGGGCGACCAGCCGGTCGTCCCTACAAGGAGAGGACACCTTCATCGGAGGTTCACTGTTTTTCATACCTCCGGCTCTACCGGAGGTCATGATTTCTCCCCCCAACCCCCAATAATTCTTGCACCCGGAATCCCCTCAGTGTATCTTTAGGTATATTCTTCAGGCTTCTGAAGGGGTCTGGTCTCTTCTTGGGAAGGCCCCGCATCCGGGGCCATAAACGAACAGGGAGTTTCGTCCGTTTCCTTTTTCCCTTGAACCCCAGCCCGGAAAAGGAAGATGCCTCATGGCGGCGGATCTGCCTCGAATCCTGAGTCCCAACCTGGGTTGTCCTTTCATCCTCTCGCGTGAAGAACTCCAGTCCGAGGGATTTGACCTGATCGTGGCCGCAAAGGCTGGGTTTCCTGCCGGCCCCTTTTCCCTGAAAGCCCGGCCCTCCTTCGAAAATGAAGGAAAGGATTTTTCATTTGAATTAAGTGACCCCCAGGAATTGACCGAAGGGACCCTTCCTGCCAGATTCAAAAGCATCGAGGAGACCCGCCGGTTGATCAGCACCACTCTCCAGGTAGCCATCCTCGAAGAGCAGGCCCGGTTTATCCGCTACCGGGCGAAGCCGCGATCCTCTCCGGGGGATGAAATATACCGAACAGCGGGAGGGGGTCTGCGGAGCGCTCTCTATGACCTTCACTTGCGCGAGGGAGAAAAAGACGCCGGCGCAGTCTTCCATGCGCTCTGCCTGCGTCCCCCGGGCGAAGGTCTGCGCTTCATTCACCTTACGGACTTGCATGTGGCCCTGCGGAACGACTTGTATGCCGACAATATAAAGGAGAATGTTTCCCTCCCGGATTTTCAGGATCCCGAAAAAATCCGCTTCAACAATTTCAACGAAAACCTGCGGCGGTTCATCGCCCACGCAAACGCTCTGGCGGACAAAGGGGAGCTCGACCTGGTGCTCCTCACGGGGGATCTGGTCGATTTCCTTCGCCATGGGTTTCAGGAAAGGGAATATTACGGCGGCAATAACTTCCGCGTTTTCCGGGACCTGATCCTGGGGACCGGCCCGGAAAGAATCCGAAAGAATTCGAAGGGCGGGTTGAAAGTCCCCCTCTTCACCGGCACCGGAAACCATGACTGGAGGTTTTTCCCTTACGACCCCGGGGTGAGTCACAAGGTTTTCGGGCTCTCCAAAGAAGTGGCGCAGCAGCTTGACCTCTTCTGGGCCGATGAACAGGAAGAGATTTCCAGGAAAAGCGAAAGCTTCTACTCCCAATTGCTGCGGGAAGGCTCACCCATCTCCAACAAGACCGGCTGGGGCAAGCTGATCAACTGGGGGCTGCGTTACCTGGAGAAGTGGCAGGTCAAGGTCCTGACTCCCATCAGCGTTTCGGCCCTGGTCGGGCTGGGAGACAAGTTCCCCCTTTTCGGGAACTGGATCAAGGGGGGGGTCGGCCCGTACGACAACTTCTTCTGGGGCGCCATGGCTCTGGTGGGCATCCCGGTGATCCTGGAGGGGCTGACCGGCTACATCAAGAGGATCATCCGGAAGAGGATCTTTGACCTTATGGCCATCGAAGCCGGCTGGCCGGCGCTGAAGGATTATTTCCTGACGGTTAATCCCTTCTTCAACTATGCCTTTCGGGCAGGGGGGCATTACTTTCTCATGCTGGACACGGGCCACGACTGTGTCCGGGCCCAGCTGCTCTGGGATGACGGGGACAAGAAGCTGGGTCCCGTTTCCATCCTGGACAACACCATCGGCCAGTCGCCCGATTCCATGGCTTTCTATGATATCAACGAGTATTATCCCTACAGTCAGATCGGCTGGATCGAGCGACTGATGGAGTTGATCGGAGAGGAAACGAAGAAGGAACGCCGGGCCTGCAGGATCTTCATCGGCGTCCACGCCCCTCCGGCCAACCTGTCCTGGGACGAAGCCCGCAAAGCCCAGAAAGAAGCGGGGGATCAGCCGGGGGGAATCCTCCTGCCCAAGGGGGAGTACAACATCCGGTACGGAACCATCAACCACTACCTGAGCCATTTTTACCATCTCTGCCTGGGGCGCACCGAACAGACACCCGGGGAGGAGCCCTACCCCCGGGTGGACATGGTCCTGTCCGGACACGCCCACTGGAAGCTGGAATTCCGGCTCTCCTGGGATGAAAGAAAGAAGGGCCCGGCGGTTTATTACGGGGATTTTACCGGCCCGGCGGCGAAATTCCCGAAAGACTTCGATTCGTACCGCCCTTTCCTTTTCCAGACCCCCGGTTGCGGCCCGAGGGAGGATTACTCCCCGAGCCCACCTTACTTCCGGCTTGTGGAAATCGACAAGGGAGGGGAAATCCTTTCGGCCGCGGTCATGGAACTGGGTGGCAAAGGCGGGGCGAAAAAAGCTGATCTTCCGGATTTTTAATTTTTCTTAGGTAAACCCCTGGCTGTGCCGGGGTGACGATTAAAGTTTGACCTTTCCTGGATGCTTGAGTCGTGGCCCGGGGGCAAGGAGCTTCTGGGCAAAAAGCATCGGCCGGGCTGGCCCTTTCCTTGGAGGCTTCGACCGGCTTCCGCAGGATGCGGCGGGCCGATCGGGCGACCAGCCGGTCGCCCCTACAAGGAGAGGAGACCTTCATCGGAGGTTCAAACGGTTGGCCCGCCTGGCCCATGAAATGGAAGCCGCCTCATGATTTTTGCCCAGAAGGTCCTTGCCCCCGGGCCTGGCACCCGGGTGAAGGCCACCTTTCGGGGGTGCCCATTGATCATCCGCTTTGAGCAGTTCACGGTTTTTCAAGGCTCCGGCTCTCCGGGAGGTCATGACTTTCCTTGGGTAAACCCCCCGCTTTGTCGGAGGCCTATGACCGTTCCGGATCTTTTACTTGACACCGTTCTTCTCTTTTTTCCATAATGGATCTTGGAAGGAAAAGGAAGATGTCAGCGGCGGATTTTTGCCGGCAAGATAAGGAGGACCAACGATGACCCGATTTCTCAGCAAGTGGATCGCCTGGTATCTGGTTGTGGCCATGTTCGTGATCGGAATCACCCCCCGCGTGTACGCCGGGTTCGCCCCTTCCGAGGTCATCGGCCTTTCCCCGGCAGAGAGGACGGCCGACCTGGAAAAGGTGCGGAAGTTCCTGGAGATGAAGATGGTCCGGGAGCGGCTGAAAGAATTCGGCTACACCGCGGAAGAAATTCAATCCAAACTGAGCCAGTTGAGCGAGGAGCAGGTCCACCAGCTGGCCCTCAATCTGGACGACCTGAATGTGGCCGGAGACAGTGCCCTGGGAATCATCATCGCCCTGCTGATCATCGCCATCCTGGTGATCGTCATCATCCAGCTGATGGGTCACAAGATCGTAATCAAAAAAAGCTGAAATTCAGACCCCCTTGGCATTGTCATCCCGAGATCGATCCTCCCAAAAGGATGAAGGAAGGAGACTCCCTCTGCGGGGAGCCTTCTTCCTGCTACCGGTCCTCCTTTTCTTCTTCTATTCCTGCGCCGGCCCCTCTTCGAACCTTTTTGGCCAGCCCGCCCGGGTCATTGACGGGGTCCCTTTTTTCCCCCAGGAGGAATTCCAGTGCGGCCCCGCATCCTTGGCGGGGGTTTTACAATATTACGGCCTGAAGGTCACCCCAGCGGAGATCGCCGCGGAAATCTTCAGCCGGCAGGCCCGGGGCACGCTGGACATGGATATGGTTTTTTACGCCCGGAAGAAAGGGTTGAAGGCGGACCGGTATGCGGGCGATTTCGAAGACCTGCGGCGAAATATCGATTCCCGCCGTCCCCTCATTGTTCTGGTCGACCAGGGTTTTTGGGTTTACCAGAGCCATCACTTTCTGGTTGTGGTGGGGTATGACGAGGGGAGCATGGTAGTCAATTCGGGAAAGGAAGAGCGCAAGTTCATATCCCGGGATTCATTTTCGAAGACCTGGGAGAAAACCAAATTCTGGACCTTACGGATCACCCCCCCATGAAGAAAAGGACTCTGCTTTTGCTCTTGGCTCTATGCTCCATGCTCTTGGCGACGGCTTGTTCCTTCCCCCGGGTCATCGTCCTGAAGGACCCCCTGACCCCGGAGGAACACCTGAACCTCGGGGTCACCTATGAGCAGCAGGGAGATTTCGACAACGCCATCAAGGAATACCGCCTGGCGGCCAAGAATCTTCCCCGGGCCAATCTTTACCTGGGAAATGCCTATTTCCAGAAGAGGGAATGGAAAGAGGCCGAAGATTTCTACCGCAAGGCCATCGAGGCAGAACCCGACAACGCCGACGCCCACAACAACCTGGCCTGGCTGTATTACACCCGAAAAGAAAATCTGGAGCAAGCCGAAGGGCTGGCGCAGAAAGCCGTGGAGTTGAACCCGGGCAAAGGGGATGTTTATCGGGATACGCTGGAAAAGATCAGGGAACTGAGAAAGGGGTTCCCTAAGTAACTCGCAAGGTTCAGTTCTGAAGCTCTATGCCCGGCGCTCTTGGCTCTATGCTGAGGGTACCTTTTATCCATTCCGCATTGCTGACTTCTTGAGGGCGCGCCGCCTGCCTATTTTCCCTACTCCCCATTCGATGGGGTGGAGCCATGAGATTGGGCGGCAATAAATTGACGACGGTTTTTCCTCTGGAAAGGCAATTTTTTCATTCCTCCCACCCCACCTCACTTTTCTATCATTAAATAAGAACATGGAGTTAGAGCTCAGGCACGGGATGGCATGCAAATTGCTCCATTATGTACCGGACGGTCCTGGCCGACTGTTCCTGGCGGCCGTGGGGCAAAACCTGAATTTTTGCTGATCCGCCTGCCCGTCGGGGCCCGAAAAGAAGGGAATCCGGGGGACGCTCCACTTCCATTGCGCCTCCCCAAGCGCATGCCCCCCGGCCTCACCAGGCTGTCCGGGCCGAAAAAACAGGAGGTGAATTCATGCTCCCCCAACAAGAAGTCCTGTCCCTGATCGACCGGTACACCCAGGGCAGCGCCTACCAGGCCCTTCACTGGGAAGGCACATTGGCGGATTACCTAAAGGTCGTAAGCGAAAATCCCGGTATTTTGCGGGATTCCTTCCAGCGGATTTACGATCTTATTATTGCCTGCGGGACGGAGGAGTTTGTCGAGAACAAAGACAAGCTGACCCGCTACCGGTTCTTTTCCGATCCGGACAACGGGGGAGTCGATGCCGTCTTCGGCCTGGAAAGGCCGCTGATGCATCTGGTCAACGTCTTCAAGTCGGCCTCCCGCCACTACGGGACCGAGCGCCGCATCCTG
>JAPLIW010000607.1 GCA_026388915.1 Deltaproteobacteria bacterium | reverse complement strand
ACCGCCACGAGCGGGCCGGGCTTTTGCCTCATGATGGAAGGGGTCGGTCTGGCCGCCAGCGTGGAAGCCCCGTGCGTCATCGTCAACGTGCAGCGGGGGGGGCCCGCTTCGGGCCAGTCCACCTCGACGGCCCAGGGAGACCTCTACCAGGCCCGCTACGGCTCCAACGGGGACTATTCCCTCATCACCCTCTGTCCTTCCACGGCCCAGGAGATGTTCGACCACACGGTCCGGGCCTTCAACCTGGCCGAACGGTTCCGGATCCCGGTCATAATTCTTTCCGATGAGGTCGTCGCCCACATCCGGGAAAAGGTATTCATCCCGGACCCGGACGAGCTGGAGATCGTCGAGCGGAAAAAGCCCACAGTCCCCATGGAGAAGTTTGTTCCCTTCCAGGCGGGAGAGGATGACGTCCCTCCCATGCCGGCCTTCAACACCGGGTACAAAATCCCGGTGATCTCCCAGGCCAAGAGTCTCAACGGGAACCGGGGAAACGCCAAGGAAGCCGAGGCCTTCATCCGCCGCATCTGCCGCAAAGTGGAGGCCCACATCGCCGAATTCGCCGATGTGCGCACCTACGGGGACGAGAAGGCGCAGACCGCCTTCGTTTCCTTCGGCTCCGTGTCCCGGGCGGCGCGGAGCGCCGTCGACATGGGCCGGGAAAAGGGCTTCCCTCTGCGGTCCGTGGAAGTAAAAACCGTATGGCCTTTTCCCGATGATCTTCTGCGGAGGAAACTGGAGGGAGCCAAGCGCATTGTGGTGGCGGAGATGAACCTCGGCATGCTGCGCAACGAGGTGCAGAGAGTCGTCCGCGACCCGGAAATCAAGATTGAGCTGTTCTCGAAAATCGGGGGCATTTATCCCCTGCCGCAGGAGTTCCTGCGGTTCCTGGAGGAGAAGCGATGAACCCACTTGGCGAAAAATACCTGAGGAAGGATTTCCTCCCTTTCCTTTACTGCCCGGGATGCGGCAATGGAATGATCACCCAGGCCTTCCTGCAGGCGGTGGATGACCTGGGAATCTTCGACGACCTGGCCCTGACCGCCGGAATCGGCTGCAGCGCCTGGATCGCCGTTTACATGCACGCCGATGTCCTCAAGGTCCTCCACGGCCGGGCCATCCCCGCGGCCATCGGCCTGAAGGCCACGAGGCCTTCCCGCAAGGTCGTCACCTTCACCGGAGACGGGGACGGTCTGGCCATCGGGGGCCTCCACTTGCTCCACGCCGCCCGCCGGAACATCGATATGACCGTGATCCTGGTCAACAATCAAATTTACGCCATGACCGGGGGGCAGGTGGCTCCCAGCACGCAGGTGGGATCCCGGACGCAGACCACCCCTTACGGGAGCGTGGAAAAACCGCTGGACGGATGCCGGGTCGCCACCGCGGCCGGGGCCACCCTGGTCAGCCGCTGGTCCACGGCCCATCCCAAGCAGCTCACCCGGGCCTTCAAAAAGGCCCTCAACCACAAGGGCTTCAGCTTTGTGGAGGTCCTCTCCCAGTGCCCGGTGCAGACCGGAAGGTACATCCTGGGCTCCGGCTCCCCCTCCTTCAACCTGCAGTGGCTCAGGGACCATTGCGTACCGGTCGAAGACCCCGCCAAGATGGCCGAGGTCGAGGCCCAGGGGAAGATTCCCATCGGAGATTTCCTGGAGATGGAAAAGCCGGAATTCATGGAGGAAGTCCAGCGGATGAACCAGAAGGCCAAAGAGGCACGGGCCAAAGGAGGAGATCGTTGAAAGGCGCAGAACGGATTGAGATCGACCGCAGGTACTGCAAGGGCTGCATGCTCTGCCAGTATGTCTGCAAGTACGAAGTGTTCGAGGCGGGACAGGAAAGGAGCGCTCTGGACTACCTCATGCCCCGGCCGGCGAAACTGGAGAACTGCCGGGTCTGCCGGCTCTGCGAGTCCCACTGCCCGGACATGGCCCTGGTTGTGGTCGCCAAAAAGAAAGGGAAGGAAAAGGAATGAGGAAGGAGATCATCTTCGCCGGATTTGGCGGGCAGGGAATCATCCTCATGGGCGTGATCCTGGCCCAGATGATGGAGCATTTTCCCGATCTGCAGGTGGCCCAGGCCCAGGCCTACGGTCCGGTTTCCCGCGGCGGGGCGTGCCGCACCGATGTGGTCATCTCCGACCAGGAGATCCATTTCCCCAAGAGCGCCCGTCCGGACTTCATGGTCTTCATGTCCGAGGAATCGGTGAAGCGGTACCTCCAGGAAGGAGATCCGGAAAAGACCCTGGTGATCTACGACAGCACCCTGATCCGGTCGATCCCCGCCCCCTACCACAAGACCTTCCCCGTCCCCGCGACCCGGGTGGCCGAGGAGGAGTTGAAAAGCCGGATCGTGGCCAACATGTTCATGCTGGGGGCGGTCATCGAGATGGTCGTCCCGGGAAGTTTCGACGTCCTGGAACAGGTCGTTAGGAAAAGCGTTCCCCCCAAGAGCGAAGCCCTCAATGTGAAGGCCCTGGAGGCAGGCCATGAATTCGCCCGGACCCACAGCCCCGGGTAGGAATTTCATTCCCTTTGGGTAAAGCCCCGGCTCTGCCGGGGAACTCACCGAGCTTGACCTTTCCTGAATGCCTGGATCGTGGCCGGGGAGCAAGGGCCTGGTGCTCAAAAAGCATCGGCTCAGTTATTTCGGATTTCGGAATGCGGATTTCGGATTTTTTGGGTTTTCTTTTTCATTGCATAGGAAATTATAAAAGTCTCTGCGCCCTCCGGGGATGAAGAAAAAATCAACCGCAGAGTACGCAGAGACCGCAGAGCTTATTCTTGGTAAAGACAAAAAATACAAATC
>JAPLIW010000862.1 GCA_026388915.1 Deltaproteobacteria bacterium | reverse complement strand
CTGGTCAATGTGCGGCCGTTGAGGACCCACCACTGGGCCGGGGTCGGGACCTGCCTGAAGAATTACATCCAGTTTGTCTCCGACCGCCCGTCCTACCACCCGGAAGCCTGCGCCGCCCTGGGCAGCATTTGGCACCTTCCCGCCGTGGAGGGAAAGACCCGCCTGAATGTTCTCAGCGCTCTCACCCCCCAATTCTACGGAAGGGGAGCCAACTTTTTCGACACCCGGTACGTTTGGCCCTACAGGGGACTCATCGTGGGAACCGATCCTGTGGCCGTGGACACCATAGGCGCCCACCTCCTCCAGACAAAGCGGGCTGCCTTTTTCGGCGAAGACCGGGCGCTGGACGCCCCCCCCAGTCATATCATCGTGGCCGATAAAAAATACCACCTCGGGGTTAGCGACCTGAACCGCATCCAGCTAGTCAAATTGGGATGGGGGGAAGAGGTGCTGATCTAGCCGTAGGCACGGGTGTCCGAAAGACCGGGTTGAAACCCGTTAGATTGAGGGGTACACACTTCAGCCAAGGGCTGGTTTATGGGTTGCGCATTACGGGTGGAAATGACGTATCCCGTCCCGTTCTCCACCCTCGGATGGAAAGCCAAGCCTCAAACCTATCCGCACCAGCGGGTGGAGAAGAGGCCCGACGATTGCTAATAGAAGTATTCAGTAAAAAGGCAGGGTCATTTCTGCCCCTGCCTCTGTTGATAATCAATTTGGAAGAAAAACATTCAACCTGAAGGGGGTCAGCTATCGGTAAGCGATCTTTCCCTTCATCGTCCCCGGGCTTTCATAGAACTCCAGATACTTCTGGTTCCCCTCAGGTGTGTCGGGTTGGTCCGGTCCTCGCCACCATTTATTATCCATAAAATTTTTCTTGGCCAGTTCCCAGACATCCGCCAGCGCGGGGACATTCTTCACTTCCCAACTGAGTTCCTGTGGGGTTAACTCATAGACTGTATACCGCATCGGATAGGTTGAGAGAGCCGGATGGACGAAAAAGTAGGTGCCATCGATCTGCTGGTATCGGGTGGAGATATGTCGATGACCGGAGAAGACGAGTTTGACGCCGTATTTTTTTAAGAGGGCCCTCACCTCGTCGGCATTGTCCATCCGGAACCAACCATAATTGTTGTGGTTGGCCTTATCCCCTTCGCCCCAGGGGACGAGGTTATGGTGGGTCAGGAGGATGATCGTCTTTTTCTGATTGGCCTTGAGGACCCCCTCCAGCCACCTCATCTGCCCGGGGTCGATCTTTCCTCCGTAGTCGTTCAAGTCGGCTTCCGGCGAGAAGACCTGGGCCCGGGAGGCATCGAGGGCGATAAGGACGAGGTCTTTAGCCAAAGGGTGAGAGTAGTAGGTCATTCCGGGGACCATTCCTCCCGACCTGCCCACAAAGGCCCCGGCTACGGTGTATTTCGAAAGAGTAACCGGCTGGTCCTTTTTTTCATGAGGAACCCGGCTGAGATCGTGATTACCCAGGACAACGAAATAAGGGACCTTCAGCTCATCCAAGATTCTGCGCACTTCATCAACGTTCCACGGCTCGGCATCCTGGGTGAGATCCCCGCCGACCAATACAAAATGGAGATTGGGGATTTTGTTGATCTGAGCCACTGCGCTTTCGGTCAGCATTACCGTTTTGAGGCCGAGTTTAAATCCGTCGCTGACCCCTTTCTGCTGGGGGATGGAAATATGAGGATCGGAAATTACGGCAAATCTTACCTTGTCAAAAGCCAGGGCTAGACCCGTCATCACTAGGACCAGAAAGACAACCCCAATGACGGTCAAAAGAGATCTTTTTCTCATTGCCATCGCCTGCCTCCTTTTCTGATTTGGTAGGGATTTGAAAACCCTGGGGCCCAATGATCTTTTCCGAAGGGGGCTTTCCGGGCCCTCCCTCCGCTCTTTAGGCCTCAACTTCTAAACAGCGCGGAAAAAAGGTTAAGATCACACCCAGGCAGTCCGGGAAGAACTCGCGGCCGTGGCTACAAACGGAAGCAACTATGCAAAAAATACTCTTACCCTCATGGGTAGTCAAGGGGAAAATTGCCTATGGAAACGGGCTCGGGTTTCGGGTTCAAATTGCAGATTTGCGTTTGGAATCTCGCATTCCCGGGGAAAAGCCTAAAAACAAGAGTTCAGGAAGAACTCATAGTCTTTCTAGCCGAAACTCGCCCTCCTTCCAAATTTTGAAGGGTACACCTACAAAGTTGCCGTCGTGAGATAGCTTTGTTGGTAAGAATTACGGCTTGAATGTGAGCATAACGCTCTAGGTGAGCCGCGCGAGTGAAGCGAGCGTCGGACTCTACGGCTGTTGGGCCTTACACCCGTTTAGCAGCTAACACTCGCTTTTGCTCATCCCATTTTGCTGATTATTCAAGACCTAACCCATTTCTTCCTGTGTCCTCTTGCTCTGTGTTGGACATTTAGCGCGCTCTCCCGCCAAGCGCGACCACCTCAATCGGGCAGGCCTCTCTCTAGTTTCTCGAAAAACGCTTCTAGGACGTCCCTGAAGCCAGAAGCGACTTTTACTCTGCGAATATCTCCTAAGCTCATCCAGGCAGCACGTTGCCCCTCGCAGAGGATCCGATTTAACGTCTCTTCCTTTACGTCAATCCTAGTCCAGAAGAGATGGTCGATGCGCTCGGGGAACTCTACCACTTGGAATTTGCGAAAATTGCCAAGGTCCAATCCGGGAAGCTCCTCGCGCATTTCTCTGCAGATGCACTCATGCGGTCCCTCGCCCTTTTCCATGTGTCCCCCTGGTAGGTCCCACGTATTGGGATAGGAAATGTCAGGCTTGTCGTCACGAAGGAGCATCAACACCTCCCCCCGGGGATTCAAGAAGAGCATCGTGCAGCTCTGGCGTTTCTTCTTCATCGTGCACCTTCCAATAATTGCTTTTCATACGGCACTTCAGAAGGGTAGGGGTTAGGTTGTTGAGTTTACTGGCCTACAAACGGAAACAATTACCAAAGAAATACTCTTAACCTCATGGGTAGGCAAGAGGAAAATTGCCTCTGGAAATAGCCTCGATTCTCAAGCCCAATTTGAGGATTTGCGTTTGAAGTATTGTATTCAGGAGGAAAATGCCAAAACCAACATTTCAGGAAGAAGCTGAGAGCCCCAATGGGGATGCCTGAGAGTTTTTTTTCTGCCTGTGAGGGATCGACCGGGAAACCGATGAGGCCCCGGTAGTTCAGTTTGATTTTTCTGGGAATGTCTCCTATTCTTAAAGTAGGGTGGATCATGAAGAGAGATTTACCCCTGAAAGACAGGGGCAAAAAACCGAAACTTGGGCAGGCGAGAAAAAGCGATTCTGCGGGGGAAAATCGGGGGCTGAAGGGGCAAATCGTCCGTTTTTGCCGGGAGCGGGGGGTTGATCTCGTCGGCTTTGCCCCGGTGGATCGGTGGGATGAAGCGAATGAGGTGCCTCCCGATTTCCGGCCCCGGGCCATCTGGCCGCCGGCCAAAACCGTGATCGTGCTGGGGCTGGAGATGCC
>JAPLIW010000848.1 GCA_026388915.1 Deltaproteobacteria bacterium | reverse complement strand
CATCTCCTTTTCGAAAAAAGTTTTTCCCAAAGGGATAGCGATGAAAGCGTGGGTGAATGCGGAAGGCATTTTTCTGGTTGCTCGTTGCTCGTTTCTTGTTGCTCGTTGGTTGTTCTTTTCCTTAACGAGCAACGAGGAACCAGAAACGAGCAATCGGTCTTTAGATTGGGCTGCCCTTCAGTCCCAGCAGCCCCTTCACGTACCAGATCTCTCCCAGGTGGCCGGAGCCGTGGGTCAGGACAACGCCTCCGATGACCGACCCGAAGCTCCGCTTGCCCAGGAACTTAAACTCTTCCACCCGGTCCAGTTCCGTCTCCTTCAGGGTTTCCAGGTAAGCTTCGCTGCCCTTGAAGACCTTATCCGAGTAATTCAGGAAATCGGCCAGGTTGGGGATGCGAAGGGCGGCCGCCTGCTCGGCGCTCATCCCCGTTCCCTGGGCCCGGGGATCCATGCCGAATTTTTTGTCCCATCCCTCCGCGTTCCACACCGGAGGCTTTTTCTGGAGCAAAAGGTTCATGACCAAATCCTCGTTACGGACGGCGTGCCAGAAGGTAAAGGCGATCGGATTGCCTTTTCCCAGGGGCCGGAAATGAAGCTGTTCATCGGTCAGATCCTTCACCGCATCCATCAGGCTGCCGTGCAGGGTTTTAAAGGATGGACGGAAGAATTCCAGAGCTCCCATGGTTTTTTCCTTTCGTCGGTACGATTCAGCTGCTTCCAGCCGTTATCCTATTCGGAAATCCGGAGAAAAACAACTCCATTCGATGACCAAGGTTTACTTACGGAGCCGCTTGGGAAGCGCGGCCTTTCGGCAAAAAACTCTCTTGCCGCTGGTTCCTCTACCGGGTTATATATGAAAAGGGAAAAATGAAATGGACTGGGCGCGCTTTGAACTTGAGCCGTCGGGTTCTGACCGTTGGGGAAAACATTCCATCCGGGATATCGAAGAATTTCGGCGACAGCCTTTGACTGTGAAACGAACGGAGAAGATGGGTGTGGCAAACGAATACCAGGTGGGGATCGACATCGGCGGAACGTTTACGGATGTGGTTATCCTGGATCCGGCTTCCGGCCGGCTTTCCTTGGGGAAACGGCTGACCTCCACGGACAACCCTGCGCGGGCGGTCACCGAAGTCCTGCGGGAAATGCTGGAGCGTGACGGGATTGCTGCGCATCAGGTGGTGAAGGCGATCCACGGCACAACCCTGGTGACCAATTTGATCATCGAACGCAAAGGAGCCTCGACCGGACTTCTCACTTCCCGCGGTTTCCGGGACGCTCTGGAGATCGGGAGGGAGATGCGTTACGACATATATGATATTTTCCTCGAACTGCCCCGCCCTCTGGTCCCCCGGCGGCAGCGGCTGGAGGTCGCCGAACGGCTGGATCACAGGGGGCAGGTCTTGACTCCCCTCACCCCGGAGGAAGCAGAACGGGCGGTCAGCCGCCTTCTGGCTCTGGGGGTGGAATCGGCCGCCATCTCCCTGCTGCATTCTTTCCGCAACCCCGCCCACGAGCGGATGCTCCGCGACCTGATCCTGGCCAAGCACCCCGGATTTCCCGTGTCCCTCTCCTCCGAGGTGGCCCCCGAGGTGCGCGAGTACGAGCGGACCTCCACCACCGTGGCCAACGCCTATGTCATGCCCGCGGTGCGCCGGTACATGGAAATCCTGGAAAAGGGCCTTGCGGAACTCGGGATCGGGGGGCGGTTGTATATCATCCTTTCCAACGGGGGAATCACCTCCCCCCAGACCGCAGGCCGGTATCCCATACGCCTGCTCGAATCCGGACCCGCCGGGGGAGCCCTGGCCGCCGCCTGGGTCGGGAAGCAGACGGGGCAGGCCAACATTATTTCCTTCGACATGGGAGGAACCACGGCCAAAACCTGCATCATCCAGAACGGCGACCCCCTCCGGGTGAATGAATTCGAGGTGGGCCGGGTCTACCGCTTCAAAAAGGGGAGCGGTCTGCCGGTCAAAATCCCGGTCATTGAAATGATCGAGATCGGCGCGGGGGGCGGGAGCATCGCTTCCATCGGTCCCCTCGGCCTTCTCAAGGTGGGGCCGGAGAGCGCCGGGGCTGACCCGGGCCCGGCCTGCTACGGCCGCGGCGGCAAGGAACCCACGGTGACCGACGCCGACCTCATCCTGGGCTACTTGGATCCTCATTTCTTCCTGGGCGGCGAAATGCAACTGGACCCGAAACTGGCGGAAGCCGCCCTGCGGGAAAAGATCGCCGGACCGCTCAACCTGTCCCTGGAACGGGCCGCCTGGGGGGTGCACGAGGTGGTCAACGAGAACATGGCCAACGCCTCCCGGATTCACGCCGTGGAAAAAGGGATCGACCCGCGGCGCTTCTCCCTCGTGGCCTTCGGGGGCGCCGGTCCGGTGCATGCCTACCGGGTGGCCGAAAAGCTGAGATTGGAAACCATCGTCGTTCCGGCCGCAGCGGGCGTATGCTCCGCTTTTGGTTTCCTTCTGGCCCCCATGTCTTTTGACTTGAGCCGCAGCTACATCACCCGGCTGGAAGAGCTGCAGTGGGAGCGATTGAATTCCATCTACGCCGAGCTGGAAGCCAAGGGACGCGAGCTTCTCCTGGACGCCGGCGTTGCTTTACCGGACATGCAGTTCATCCGTTCGGCAGACATGCGCTACGCCGGACAGGGCTTTGAAATCAGCGTTGCCCTCCCGCCTGGCCAATACGGTCCGGGACAACTGGAAGAGTTTCGCCGGGCCTTCGAAAAGGATTACCAGGACATCTACCAGCGCCTGTGCCCGGAGATCCCCATCGAGGGGGTGAACTGGCGGCTGGTGG
>JAPLIW010000006.1 GCA_026388915.1 Deltaproteobacteria bacterium | reverse complement strand
CAGAGTTTGAACGTAAGTAGTACAGATAAACACAGATTTTATATTCGCAAAGGATTTAAAGATAAAAGACTGAATGGGACGCGGATGAACACGGATGAACACGGATAAGAATGTAAAAACTTCAGGCGCTATTGGCGTGTTTATCTGTGCCCATTTTTCTATTCCGCATTCCGAATTCCGCATTCCGAATTTATTTCCTTTGACTGATCCGGGCTGCCCCCTGATCGGTCCCGAACCAAACGCCATCCTTATCCTCAGCGGCGCAGAAAACACTGTTGCTCGGTAATCCGTCAGCCGCAGTGATGGAATCCCACTGGCCCTTCGCAATTTCGAAAACACTCACCCCGTTATCCCGGCAGACAAACACCTTTCCTTGAATCACCGCAAGGGAGTGAATGCCCCCGCTCTTCAGGGGATCGGTGGATTCAATCGTCTTCCATCGATCGGTGGCCGGGTCATATTCGTAAAGGGCTCCCCGGACGCTTCCCGCCCAGATCCTATCGCCCACCGGGGTTAGGGCTTTGATCTCCAGGTCGGTCAGGCCTTCTTTCTCCCCGTAAATTTTCCACTGCTTCCGGGATTTAAGCAGCCGGGTCATACCCCCGTTGGTCCCTGCCCAGAGAGCATCCCCTTGGACCAGGAGGGCGTTCACAAAATTCCCCGACAGTCCGTCCTGAACCGCGTAAAAGGCTTTCCATTTTTCGGTCTTTTTATCCAGAACGGAAATACCCCTTTCCGACCCGACCCACAGAACGTCTCCATCCAGCGCCAGGGACACGATCTTCTTGGCCACCCCGTTGTTGGTGTTGAAGGACCTCCAGGGGCTCTTTCTTTTGGGATTGTAGTAGGAGATTCCTCCGCCCCCGAATCCATAAAAATAGGTTCCGAACCACAGCCGATCCTTATCCGGAAGGATAATCGTCACGTCGTTGTAGGCCGGATGATTCTTCCACTTGATGGCGACTCCGTCGTCTTTCTCCGGCGGTTCCCCTTTGGTGGTATAAACCTTGAAGGCGTTCTTGGCGCGGTCGTAGAGGGTCGTCCCCCCGGCATACGTCCCGAACCAAACTTCCTCTCCCTGCACCGCGATGGCAAAGATCATTTCGCTGGACAGACCCTCTTTCGTGGTAAGCTGCTGAACGGAAAACGGCCTTTGGAGAAAACCGGCTTCCGCGAAAGACCCAAACCCGGAACCCATAAAAAAAGAAAAAAGTGCCGCCCCCCACAGGAAAATCGCTCGCTTCATCCCTCCTCCTTTAAGGACATTATGGCGGATCGAGGGCAATTTTTCAATAAAGGAATCATTGGATTAGGCTCCAAACCCCGGCCGGCTCGATCTGGCCGGGTCATGATTCCAGGCAGTATCCCCAAGGTGAAGTTACTAATGAGGCCATAATTATCTGGACAGGAATTCCGCCTTTTAATCATCCTGGATTCCGGCTTCCGCCGGAATGACAACAAAGAACCATGCCTTTCTAATGTTCGTCACTCCGGCGAAAGCCGGAGTCCAGTTCGAGGTTTTTAAAAGGCAACGTCCTCCAATTAATGTTTAGACTATAATGGACTC
>JAPLIW010000519.1 GCA_026388915.1 Deltaproteobacteria bacterium | reverse complement strand
GGAATCCAGGGAATTTGGAAGAGGCGAATTGGCCTGAAATGACAAGATATTTATCTTTGATCCGACCTGCCTGGATGCCCGCCTTCGCGGGCATGACGAATTGTGACACGGTCTCCAGAGGAGGGAGGGCTAAAATGTACCGTGAGGAAAGGGTTCCAGGGTTTGAAATTTTGGATCACCCCCTAATGGCTGCAGTTATCTGGGGTACAGCCTGGTGCAGGTCGGCGATCATCCCATAATCGGTGATCTGAAAGATGTAGGCGTTGGGGTCAGTGTTGATGGCCATGATGGTCTTGGCCTCCCGGATGCCCACAGCGAACTGGACCTGGCCGGAGAGGCCCAGGCAGAGGGCCAAACGGGGTTTTCCGATTTTGCCGGAGAGGCCGACGATCCGGCTTTCCGGCAGCCACTTCAGATCCGTGGCCAGAGGTTTGGTGCAGGCCACCAATCCCCCCAGCGCCTGAGCCAGTTCTTCGATCATCTTTAAATCTTCCTGCCTGGCTAAACCCTTTCCCACACAGACCAGGATCTCCGCTCCCTGGATGTCCACGGCCCCCGCATCTTTTTCCGATCGCTTTATGACTTTGACCCGGGAGGGCTTGAGGTCCAGCCTCAGGGTCACGATCTCCCCTTTCTTCACTCCCTCAGGGGCCGGTTCATAAGCCCGGGGCATGAGAGCAATGACCTGGACTTGGGTGGTGATCACCTGGGTCGCCTCCGTGGCTCCCCCGAAGGCATTGCGCACGCAGATGACCTTTCCCTCCTTCAGCTCAACAGATTTCACATCCGTGAGGCAGCCGGCCTGGATCTTCTGCGCCAGCCGCCCGGCAAGTTCCTTTCCCCGGCGGGTAGACCCGACGAGGATCAAGGAAGCGCCCGCCTTGTGGGCTATCTGGGCCAGCGCCTGGGCATAGGTCGAGGCCTCGAAATCCTTCAGCTCCGCCTGATCGGAATAAAACGCTTTCGATGCGCCTCGTTTCAGATATGCCTCTGCATCGGCAGGGTTGAAAGCCGCCGCCGCCACTTCCAGGCCCATCTGCCCGCCGAGCTCTTTTGCTTTGCCAAGGAGTTCAGAGGCCAGATTCGCGCGCTCGCTGAAAACCAGGATCGAAGCCATGTTATTTCCTCCCCACCCCTTCTTCTTGCAGAACCTGAACCAGGCCGGGTAGTTCTTTCAATCCCTCTTTGAAAAGGACTCCCTTTCTTTCCTGAACCGGGGCCAGATTGCTCAAGGTCTCCACCGACCGCCCTCCTGCACTCTTCAAGGAAACCTCAGCAGGGCTTAAAATCTTCTTTGGCTTTCGTCTGGCTCTCAGGATCTGGGTCACGGCAGGGATCCTCGGCTCATTGATCTCGCTGACCACCGAGATTAAGACCGGGAGTTCTACCTCCACCTCCTCCAGGATATCTTCCAGGCTGCGGACGGCTCTTACCTTGCGCCCATCAACCTCCAGAGATTTTGCGTAAGTGATTTGGGGGAGGTCCAGAATCTCCGCCAGCCGGGGCCCAACCTGGCCGGAATAGTTGTCCGCCGACCCTTCGCCCAGGAGAATCAGGTCAACCTCCTCCATCCGTTTGATCGCCCCGGCCAGCAGCAGAGCGGCCTTGGCGCTTTCCGCCCCGTCGAGCTCGGGTGCGATCACCAGGACGGCTTCATCCGCGCCCATGGCCAGGGCTTCTTTAATCGTTTCCTCGAGGGTCTCTGGGCCGATTGAAACGACAAAGACTTTCCCGCCGGTCTTGTCTT
>JAPLIW010000598.1 GCA_026388915.1 Deltaproteobacteria bacterium | reverse complement strand
TAAGTCCCCCGGCGGAGGAAGTTAAAAATACAATGGGCCTTAAGATATTCTGAGGGGGTGAGGGTCGCGGTGAAGGAAAATTTAGTCTGGGATAGTCTCATTCATGATGTAAGCCTTCTCCCCCTCCCCCACCGCGCTCATTTTATTGAGAAGGGATGGCTGGCGATTCGGGGGCCTGAAATCCTGGCCCTCGGGGAAGGGGATCCTCCACCCCATCCGGCGAAAAAGAGAATAAACGGGACCGGATGCGTGGCCATGCCGGGATTGATCAATGCCCACCTCCACGCCCCCATGGCTCTTTTCCGGGGATTAGCCGATGATCTTCCGCTTAAGACCTGGCTTGAAAAACACATTTTCCCGGCCGAGGAAAAATGGGTAAACGGAGAATTTGTTTACTGGGGGACTCTTCTGGCCTGCGCGGAGATGCTCCGATCGGGAACCACCACCTTTTGCGACGGGTACTTTTTCGAAGATCAGGCCGCGCGGGCCGCGCTCCAGTCGGGAATGCGAGGTCTTTTAGCCCAGGGAATCCTGGACTTCCCCACCCCGGATTCCCCGTCGCCCCATGAATCGATCAAACGGATAAAAAGCTTTATCCGGGATTATTCCGGCTCAGACTTGATAAAACCCGCGATATTTGCCCACACGGTTTACACCTGCTCCCCCCCCTTGCTGCAAGAGTGTCGAAGCCTGGCGGACCGGTACGGAGTGCCCCTGATCACTCATCTTTCCGAGACCCGGAGCGAAGTTCAAGAAGTTATGAAGAAATATGGTCGAAGGCCTTTAGATCATTTGGAAAATATAGGTCTGCTCTCTTCCCCTCTCATCGCCTGTCACTGCGTCTGGCTCACCGAAGAGGAGATGGATCTCTTGGCCCGAAGAGAGGTCCGGGTGGTCCACAATCCCGAGTCCAACATGAAGCTGGCCTCGGGCGTGGCCCCGGTGCCGGACCTCCTGGCCCGGGGAGTTGCCGTGGGATTGGGCACGGACGGATGCGTGAGCAACAACAACCTGGACCTCTTCCAGGAGATGGACTCGGCGGCCAAACTCCACAAGGTGCACCGGCTGGACCCCACGGTGATGCCGTCCCAGACGGTCCTGGAGATGGCCACCTTGGGAGGGGCCAGGGTCCTGGGGATGGAGAAGGAGATCGGGTCTCTGGAGGCGGGCAAGAAGGCCGATGTGATCGTTCTGGAGCTAAACCGGCCGCACCTCCAGCCGGTGTACAACCTGGTCTCTCACCTGGTCTATTCCGCCACCGGAGCCGACGTGCGGGACGTGATCATCGACGGAAAACCGGTCATGGAAAACCGGAAACTGCTCACCCTGGATGAGGAAGAGATTTTGGGGAAGGCCGGGGAATGGGGCAGAAAGATTCGACCTATTTCGGATTGCAGATTTCGGATTGCGGATTAAAAAAACCGCCTTTTTTATTCCGCATTCCGCACTCCGAATTCCGCATTCAGTACGGGCTCCACTTCTCCCTTTTGGCCCAGCCGAATTCCCCCACCAGGGAAACGAAATTGCACTCCAGCAGATCTTCCTGGGAAACGCCCCGGGAATCCTTGCGGACGCGGATGAGCTTCTGGCTGTTCCGCTCGCCCACGGGAATGACCATGGTTCCTCCGGTTTTAAGCTGGTCCACCAGGGGCTGGGGTAAGGAAGGAGCGCCGGCGGTGATCAGGATGGCGTGAAAAGGCGCCTCCTCCTGCCACCCGTAACTGCCGTCGGAGAGTTTGGTTACCACGTTATTACAATGGATCCGGTCCAGGGTCTTCCTGGCCCGCTCCAGAAGAGAGCGAATCCTCTCCACCGAATAAACCCGTTCGGCCAGGCAGGCCAGGACTGCGGCCTGGTACCCGGAGCCGGTGCCCACCTCGAGGACTCTTTCACTTCCCCGAAGGTCCAGGGCCTCGCTCATGTAGGCTACCATATACGGCTGGGTGATGGTCTGTCCGTCCCCGATGGGCAGGGCCGTGTCCCCGTAGGCCCTCCCGAGAAGGGCTTCGGGAACGAAAAGATGCCGGGGAATTTTCCGCATCGCATCGATGACCCTTGGGTTCTTGATGCCCCGGTCGATGATTTGCTCCTGGACCATCTTTTCCCGGGCCCGGGTGTAATCCAGAGCCCCCGGTTGCCCCTTTTGGGTTTCCTTCATTTTTCCCTTTTAAAAAAAAACGATTAACCGCAGAGCACGCGGAGAACGCAGAAAATATGAAATATATAAAGAATTCTTGTACCTTTGCCTTCTTTTACGAAAAACCCCTGCGGCCCAGACCTGCCCTCTTGCGTGTCGTACAGCTGTTCTTATTCGCAGCCTTTATATCATTGATGGGCAGGACCGCAACCAGGAGCCAGGATTTTCCCTTGGACCAAGGCCCTGGCCAGAAATCCCCCCTGCCCCCCTTTTTTAAAGGGGGGTTGGGGGGGATTTCAGAGACGGTTCGGCCAAACAGGATTTCTTAGCCATTTTCAATATATTTCATTTTTACCGACCCGGCGACCAATCACGTACTTTTCGAACAAAGCCGATTTTTATAATGCTCGAAACGACGAAAAAAGGCTTCAGATTCGCCTTTTTAAAAGCGTCTCCAAGGACGCATAGTTGGTCCAGTCCAGATGCAGGGGGGTGATGGAGATCGAATTCCGGGCGATGGCTTTGAAATCGGAATCTTCCGTATCCGCATACCCCGGATCGTTTCCCCCGATGGTATAGTATTTTTTTCCCCAGGCATCTATCTTTTCCTGCACCGAGTCCCCGTAGATCCGTTTGCCCATACGGGTTATTTGCTGGGACCGGGGTTTCTTATTCCCCGGGACGTTCACATTCAGCAGCGTGTTCTTGGGAAGGCCATACCGCAGAAGATTCCTGGCCAGCCGGACGGAAAAGGAGGCCGCATAACTAAAATTAAAATTTCTCCTCGCCACCAGGGAAACGGCGAAAGAGGGGATTCCCAGAATGGTCCCTTCGATGGCCGCGGAAACGGTCCCCGAGTAGCTGATGTCGTCGCCCAGATTCTCCCCTTTATTGATTCCCGAGACGATCAGGTCCGGCTTCCCGGGGAGAATCTTATGGGCCGCCAGAAGAACACAGTCGGTAGGGGTTCCGTTGACGGCGAAATAGCGGGGGCCCAGGGCCTTCATCCTTTTCTTCCGCAGGGGGCGGCCCATGGTCAGGGCGTGGCTCACGGCGCTCTGCTCCCGGTCCGGAGCGACCACCCAGACTTCGGCGATCTTCTCCAGCGCCCGGGCCAGGATTAGGAGTCCCTCGGATTGGATGCCATCGTCGTTGGTGACCAGAATTCTCAAGTTGAAATCCTTTCCCCATCTTTTCTACGGCCATTTTCCTGATTCAATATATCTTTCCGCGGCGAAAGCAGCCATCGCCCCATCGCCCACGGCGGTGGCGATCTGGCGCAGGAGTTTTTTCCGCACATCCCCGGCGGCAAAGATCCCGACCGCCGAGGTGGCCATGGTATCGTCGGTCAAAACGTATCCCTGGTCGTCCAGATTCAAGGTCCCCCTGAGGAATCCCGCGTTGGACAGCAACCCCACGTAAAAGAAGACTCCTCCAACCTTCAGCGATCGGGTGCCTTGGGTCTTCACATTCTGCAGCTCCAGGCCTTCCACTCCTGAATCCCCCACTACCTTTGTAACCACCGTATCCCAGAGAATTTCAATTTTGGGGTTCTCCAAAGCCCGTTCCTGAAGAATCTTCTCCGCCCTCAGAGCATCGCGCCGGTGAACCAGGTAAACCCGTTTGGCAAATCGGGTGAGGTAGAGAGCTTCTTCCACCGCCGAATCCCCTCCCCCGATGACCCCGATATCCTGGTCCTTGAAGAAAGGCCCGTCGCAGGTGGCGCAATAGGAGACCCCTCTTCCGCGCAGGGTTTCTTCTCCGGGAACTCCCAGCTTCCGCGGTTCGACCCCGGTGGCCACGATCACCGCTTTGGCGGACACTTTCCGGTCTTCAACCTCCAGTTCCCAGAACGGCTTCCGGGAGCTCAGCCCTTTCACTTCCCCATAGGTCACTTCCAGGCCAAACCGTTTCGCCTGCTCTTCCATGGCCTGCGTCAGGTCCGGGCCCGATATGCCCTGGGCAAAGCCGGGATAGTTCTCGATGTAAAAAGTCGTGGCGGCCTGTCCTCCCGGAGCCATCTTCTCGACGAGGAGGGTTCGAAGCCTTGCCCGGGCAGCATACAGACCCGCGGTCAGGCCGGCCGGCCCTCCTCCGGCGATGATCAGGTCGTAATCCGCTTTCTGCATTTCAGCCCCCTGTTTTCGGATATGAGTAAAAATATCATAACTTTCTCAAAAAAAACAGTTTTCCCTCGGTCCGGGCGGCGTGGAGTTTGAATAAGGGGGATGGGACTCCTTCGATTTTCGACTGGATGCTCGAGACCTGTGACCTAAGGCTTGTTTTTGTTGTTTCCTCTTCGGGATTTGTTATAATTATTTTTGATTCTCGAGGGGATATGCTTCACGTAGCTTTCTTCTGGCACATGCATCAGCCTTATTACCGGAATCCGCTGACGGGGGAGTATTCCCTTCCCTGGGTGCGCCTTCACGCTCTCAAGGGTTACTACGACATGATCTCCCTGTTGGAGGACTACCCGGCCATCCGCCAGACCTTTAACCTGGTCCCCTCCCTGATCCGGCAGTTGGACGACTACGCCCGGGCGGAGGCCCAGGATGCCTTCCTCGAATACTCCCGTCGGCCTGCCGAAGATCTTTCTCCGGAAGAGAAGAAGTTCATCCTGGCCAATTTTTTCATGTGTTATTGGGAAAACATGGTCAAGCCCTACCCGGGATACTGGAACCTCCTCAAAAAAAGGGGGCTCAAAGTCCCTGAATACCGCCTGGATGAACTCCTCCCGAAATTTACCCCGCAGGACTTCCGCGACCTCCAGGTGTGGTTCAACCTTACCTGGACGGGGTACCGAATACGCAAGGAGAAGGAGAGCCTCCGCGAGCTGATTAAGAAAGGGAGGGGGTTCACCGAAGAGGAGAAAGCCTCCCTGCTCAACACCCAGCAGGAAGTCATCCAAAAACTGATTCCCCTCTACCGGTCGCTTCTATCCCGGGGACAGGTGGAAATCACCGTCAGCCCCTTCTATCACCCGATTCTCCCCCTGCTGATGGACTGGTCCTTTGCTTCCCGGGCCATGCCCCGAGCGGCCCTGCCGGGCTCCTTCTCCCATCCCGAGGATGCGCAGGCCCAGATACAGAAGGCCGTCGCTTTTTATGAGAAAACTTTCGCCGCCCGCCCCTCCGGCATGTGGCCGTCGGAAGGGTCCGTCTGTCCGGAAATGATCCCCCTCGCTCAACGGGCTGGAATCCGCTGGATGGCCTCGGACGAGGGGATCCTGTTCAAGTCTTTACCCGGGGAGGCGGGCCGCTCGGCCCTCTACCGGCCTTATCGAGCCCGGTTCCAGGAATCCGAAGTGCTCATGGTTTTCCGGGATCGCAACCTCTCGGACCTCATCGGTTTCACCTACTCCAAGAACGAGCCGCAGGCTTCCGTTCATGACTTTTTGACCCACCTGAAAAATATCGCTCAGTCCCAGTCCCGCAATGGGGACGCCTTCGTCCTGATCGCTTTGGACGGGGAGAATCCCTGGGAATACTATCCCGATGGGGGGCAGGCCTTTCTGAGCGGGCTCTATGAAACACTTTCCCGGGAGACCGCTTTGAAGACGGTCAAAATCGGGGAATTTCTGGAAACCCATCCACCTCGGGACACGCTGAATACCCTTCATACCGGATCCTGGATCGATCAGGACTTCCGGATCTGGATCGGCCAGCCGGAGGATAACCTGGCCTGGAACTGCCTGAAACGGACCCGGGGATTTCTGGAAAAGACCGCTTCCCGGGATTCCGCCGGCAACCCGGAGAAAAAGGACCTGGCCTGGGAAGAAATCTACATCGCCGAAGGAAGCGATTGGTTCTGGTGGTTCGGAGACGACTTCAGCAGCGACAATGACGAAGAATTCGACCGCCTGTTCCGCATGCACCTGGGCAACGTGCACCTTTTGTTGGGCACGGAAATCCCCGGCTATCTGAAAAACCCCATCTCCACCGCCCACGAGGTAAAACCCACCCTGGAGCCTCTGGGATTCATCTCCCCAATTCTCGACGGGCAGGTCTCTCACTTCTACGAATGGCGGGAAGCGGGCTACTTCTCGGCCAAAACCACGGGCGGTTCCATGTACCGGGGGGAGGGATTTCTCTCGGGGTTCTATTACGGCTTTGACCCGGAACGGCTTTATTTTCGGATCGACCCTATCTGGAGGAAAAAAGACCCCCTCCAGGGATTGCGGTTCAACATCCATTTCTTCAAGCCGCGGGAATGGCAAATCATCTTCCCCCTCAAATTTTCTGGAGGAGAGACGCCTTACTATGATCTATACCTCCGGGAAGGCAACGGGCTTGTTCCCAAAGGTCGATCGACCCACCTGGGAGCGGGGAAAATCCTGGAGCTCTCCATTCCCTTTCGGGAACTTGGGTTCCAGCCGCAGGAAAGAATCCAATTTTTTGTCCAGGTCCAAAAAGGGGATTTCGAGGTGGAGCGGTATCCCCGCAGCGGGTATCTTTCCTTCTCGATCCCCGACCGGGATTTTGAATCGATCCACTGGCAGATCTGAAGACCCGGGGAAGGGGCCAGGGGAAGAGCGATTCATGAATCAGTGCCTAAAGTTCGGAGTGCCCAGGAATAAATCTGAAGGTTAAGAGCGTTGCTGGTTACTCGTTGCTCGTCAAAGAAGAATTCCTCTCCCGAGGAACCGGTAACGAGTAACGAGCAACCATTAACCAGCAACCAGTAACCAGTAACCAGTTCAGGCTCGGGGGTTTGAGCGGTTCTTTATTGAAATCTCCATTAAGGGGCCCGATGAAAGCGATCAATCTCCTTTTCGCCGTGCACAACCACCAATCCATAGGGAACCTGCCGGAAGTCTTTGCTTCGAGCTGGGAAAAGGCTTATGAGCCATTCCTCCGCATTCTGGAAAAGCACCCGGATTTCCGGGTCTCCCTGCATTACAGCGGGTCCCTCCTGGAATGGCTCGAGGAGAATCAGCCGAACTTCTCCAGCCGGGTCCGCGACCTGGTGGAGAAGGGCCAGGTGGAACTCCTCAGCGGCGGTTTTTACGAACCCCTTCTGCCCTTCATTCCCGAAAAAGACGCCGTCGGCCAGGTTCGCCTTTCCAATCAGTATATGGCCGAAAAATTCCGGGTTCGACCCATGGGCCTCTGGCTGGCCGAGCGGATCTGGTCTCCCCTTCTGCCCAAAATGATTTCCTCCACCGGACTGATTTACACCCTTGTGGACGACTCTCACTTCCGCTACGCCGGCTTTTCCGAGGAAGACATCTTCGGATACTACGTCACCGAATGCGAAGGGTCCACCCTGTCTCTCTTTCCCATCAACAAGCAATTGCGTTACGCGATCCCCTTCCGTTCACCCGAGGAAATCCTGGACATCCTGCGCCGGTACGCCACCGATTCGGGAAACCTGGCGGTGACCTACGCCGATGACGGGGAGAAGTTCGGAATCTGGCCCGGAACCTACCGCTGGGTTTACGAAGAGAAATGGCTGGAAAAATTCATTCTCGCTCTGGAGGAAAATCGCGAGTGGGTCCGACTGCTCACCTTCAGCGAATACCTGCAGAAATTTCCCCCCCAGGGGAGAGCCTACCTTCCCCCCGCTTCCTACGACGAAATGATGGAATGGGCCCTCCCCTCTCTTTCGGCCATCGCTTTCGAAGATCTGCTGGAAGAGTTGAAACGGGAAGGCCGGTATGAGAAATACCGCCCTTATCTCCGGGGGGGAATCTGGGAAAATTTCCTGGTCAAGTACCCCGAGGCCAATCACCTGCACAAGAAAATGCTCCGGGTCAGCCAGAAAGTCCACCGGGCCATGCAGTCCCGATTCATCTCTTCCAAGGAGTTTCCCCCTCCCCCGGCCCTTCAGGCCCTGTGGAAGGGCCAGGACAACTCTGCCTACTGGCACGGCCTCTTCGGCGGGCTTCATCTAAATTACCTCCGCCACGCCGCGTACCAGAACCTCATCGGCGCCGAACGCCTGGCGGAGATCCTGGAAAAGGGCGGGGGAAAATACCTGCAGTATGAGATCATGGATTTCGATAAAGACCTTCAGCCCGAGATTCTGGTGGCCAGCCCGGACTTGGGCGTTATCCTCAAGCCCGGCTACGGGGGCGCCCTCCTGGAACTGGATTATCGGCCCAAAAGGTTCAACCTCACCAACGTGCTGACCCGCAGGCCGGAAGCCTACCACCGCAAACTGAAGAAGAATCAGGCCAACGCCCCGGGGGAATCCTCCCCGCCCAGGAACCGGGAGGTGGAGGAAGCGCTTCTCTACGACTGGTACAACCGGTACTCCTTCCTGGACCATTTTCTGGGGGAGGGAACCACCCTGGATCAATTCCGCCGTTGTCAGTACCCGGAGCTGGGAGACTTCGTCAATCAGCCCTATGAGCTGGTGGAGGTCGAGGAGCTTGACGGGCCCGGAGTTCTACGTGTTCTCCTCCGGCGAAAGGGGGGCCTCTGGAGGCGGGAAGGGCAATTGCCCATCGAAATCTCCAAGCGCTACAGCTTCTACCGGGATCAGGCCAAGCTGGAGGTGGGATACGAGATCACCCATCAGGGAGCGGCCGAGACCAGGCTCTGGTTTGGAGTGGAACTGAATCTCACCCTCCTGGCGGGGAAAGACCCGCAGCGGCACTTTCTCTTTCCCGGCCTGAAGGTCGAGGACCGCCGGCTCTGTTCCACCGGGGCGATTCCGGAGGTCGAACAAATCCGGCTGCGCGACGAATCGGCGGGATTCGAACTCTCCCTGGATCTGTCCCCCAAGGGTCAGATCTGGCGTTTTCCCATGGAAACGGTCTCCCAGTCGGAGAGCGGGCTGCAAAAAACTTACCAGGGAACGGTTCTTCTCCTGCACTGGCCTTTCTCCCTGAAGCCGACGGAAAAAAAGACTCTGGGCATCAACCTGTATCTGGAGGGAATCCGGGCTCAGGGGTAAGAGAAATGCGGAATGCGGAATGCGGAATTCAGAATACCGCATTCAAATTGGAATTTCTTCCGGACTTCGGGTTGCTGGTTACTCGGTACTCGTTGCGGGTTGCTCGTTGCTGGTTCCTGGTTGCTCGTTACGGATCACGGGCGCCCGAATTGCCTGTTTCTTATTGCTTCGGAAATTATAATATTTTTTTCATCCGCGTTTATCCGCGCTCATCCGCGTCCCATTGGGTCTTTTGTCTTTAGGTCTTTTGCGAATATAGGATCTGTGTTTATCTGTGTTCATCTGTGTCCAATAGTTTTTTTACTTTAATTCAAAATCTCGGCGATTTCCGCGTGCTCTGCGGTTCATTTTTTGGTATTTAGGAAAGAGGAGGAATGAATGTCTGAACTGCGCAAAGACCCCGTCACCGGGCGGTGGGTCATCATCTCGACCGAAAGAGGAAAAAGGCCGTCCGATTTCGGAATTCAAAAGGTCAAGGCCAAGGAGGGGTTCTGCCCTTTCTGCCCGGGGAACGAGGAAAAGACGCCCCCGGAAATCATGGCTTTCCGCCAGGAGGGGAGCTCCCGAAACGGCCCCGGCTGGCGCCTCCGGGTCGTTCCCAACAAATTTCCCGCCCTGCGGGTGGAAGGCGAGATCAGCCGTGAAGGGGTCGGACTCTACGACAAAATGAGCGGGATCGGAGCCCACGAGGTCATCATCGAGAGCCCCAACCATCACGAAAGCATGGCCACCCTGGCGCCCAAAGCCTTCGAAGAGGTCCTCTGGGCCTACCGGGACCGCATCCTGGATTTACGGAGGGACCTCCGCCTCCGCTACGCCATGATCTTCAAGAACCACGGGGAGGCGGCGGGGGCCACCCTGGAGCATTCCCATTCCCAGCTCATCGCCCTGCCCATTGTCCCCCATCTGGTAATGGAAGAAATGACCGGAGCCCGCGATTATTACCGCTACAAGGAGCGCTGCATCTTCTGCGACATCGTCCGCCAGGAGATCCAGCAGGGGGAGCGGATCGTGCTGGAAAACAGCGAGTTCATCTCCGTCGCCCCCTTCGCGTCTTTTTCTCCTTTCGAAGCCTGGATTATCCCCAAGCGGCACAGCTCTTTCTTTGAGGAATGTCAGGTCCATGAAATCCAGTCCCTCTCCTGGATCTTCCAGGAGACCCTGAAGCGGCTGGAGAAGGCCCTGAACTTCCCCCCCTACAACTTCACCCTGCATACCACGCCCTTCAACGAGAGAAGCCTGGAATACTACCACTGGCACTTCGAGATCATTCCCAAGCTGACCAAGTTCGCCGGTTTTGAATGGGGCTCCGGATTCTTTATCAATCCCACGCCCCCCGAAGAGGCCGCCAAATTCCTGCGAGAGCTGGCCCCATGAGGAGAAGACGATGAAAATCCTGTTTGCTTCCCCGGAAGCGGTTCCCTTCGCCAAGACCGGCGGGCTGGCCGATGTGGCCGGCGCCCTCCCCAAGGCCCTGGCCCAGATGGGTCATGAAGTGAACCTGATTCTTCCCAAGTACCGGGGGATCGACGAGAGGCGGTTTCCCGCCTTGCCCGCGGGAATGGTTTTAAAGATTCCCATCTCCCAGAAGGTGATATCCGGGGAGGTCTATGCCCTGGACCTGGCCCCCCGTTTCCGGGCCCTTCTCCTCCGCCAGGACGCCTATTACGACCGGGACCAGATGTACGGAACTCCCAGCGGGGATTTCGAAGACAATGCCGAGCGTTTCATTTTCTTTTCCCGCGCCGTCGCCGAGGCAGCCCTGGAACTGACGCCGGACATCATCCACTGCCACGACTGGCAGACGGGGCTCACTCCCGTGTACCTCAAGACCCTCTATCGCTGGTCCCCGGCCCTGGCCCGGGCGGCCTCGATCTTTACCATCCACAATATCGGCTACCAGGGGCTCTTCTGGCACTACGACTTTCACCTGACCAACCTGGGGTGGGAGCTGTTCACCCCCAAGGCCCTCGAGTATTACGGAAAGCTGAACCTCCTCAAAGGGGGGATCGTCTTTGCCGACGCGGTGACCACGGTGAGCCGCAAATACATGGAAGAAATCCAGACTCCCGAATTCGGGAAGGGTCTGGACGGGGTCTTGCGGGACCGCAGGGAGGACCTCTATGGAATCCTGAACGGGGTGGATTACGAGGAGTGGTCGCCCGCCGGGGATTCCTTCATCAAAGAGAAATATGACGCCCCGGACCTGAAAGGCAAGAAAGCCTGCAAAGCGGACCTCCAGCGGGAATTCTATCTGCAGGAGGAACCGAATGTCCCCCTCCTGGGGATCATCTCCCGGCTGACCGACCAGAAGGGGTTCGACCTTCTGGCCCCGATCATGAAAGATCTTATGAGGCTGGGAGTCCAGTTCGTCCTCCTGGGGACCGGGGAGGAGGAGTACAACCTGCTCTTCCAGAAAATCGGGCAGAGCTATCCCCGCCAGGCGGGGATCCGCATAGCCTTCGACAACGTCCTGGCCCACAAGATCGAGGCCGGGGCCGACCTGTTCCTCATGCCTTCGCAATACGAACCCTGCGGCTTGAACCAGATCTACAGCCTTCGGTACGGCACGATCCCCGTGGTCCGGGCCACCGGCGGCCTGGACGACACCATCCAGGACTTTAACCCCCTCAATGAAGAGGGCACGGGGTTTAAATTCATCGACTACACCCCCCATTGCCTTCTGGAAGCAATCAAGCGCGCCCTTCAGGTGTACCGGAATCGACCGGTCTGGGAGAAGATCATGGTCCGGGCCATGGCCCAGGACTTCTCCTGGGGAAAGTCGGCTCGGGAGTATGTGAACCTGTACGAAAAGATTCTGGCCAAAAAGAAAGAAGCTCCGGCAAAGCCATGAAGGCCTTCGAGATCCTGTCCCGGGTCATCGAGATCTCCAACGCCCCGGTCGAAGTGGACCGGCGGCTGAAGAACCTGGTGGACATGCTGGCCCACCACTTCTCCCTGCCCCTCTGCGCCCTCTTTCTGTGGGATCCCCAGCAACGCCGGCTTCATTTGAAATCCCTGAGCGGAAGACACCCGGCCTTTTCTCCCGGTCTGAGCTTTTCCCCGGAGGAAAGCCCCATGGGAGTCTGCGCCAGCCAAAAAATCCCGGTTCTTATCGCCGACAGCTCCCAGCTTCCCCTGCTCGGGCCTCCCCTCCCCCGGCCCCTGGCGGCCTTTCGCTTTCTGGCCTTCTTTCCCATTTTCGACGACATCTTCCTGTACGGCGTTCTGGCCTTCCTGGGAGAAGAGCCCCGGCAGGTTCTGGATGAGGAGAGGGATCTCTTCTCCGTGATCTGCCGGCAGATCGCCGGCACCCTGAGGAGCAGTCAGGTCGCCCTGCAGGCCAAGAAGCGCATCGCCGAGTTGAACACCCTTCACGCCATCGGCGTGGCCATCAGTTCCACGCTGGACCTGGGAGAACTGCTTCACCGCATCACCCTGAGCAGCGCCAAGATTCTCCAGGCCGACGGCAGCATCCTGCACTTCATGGACGAAGATGCGGGTCTGATGAAAGTCGTTTCTTCCTTCGGGGTCGAGGAAGCGGACCTGTCCCTGACCCCCCTCGCCGTGGGAGAAGAACTGGTGGGGACCGTGGCGCTCACGGGGGAATCCATTGTCCTGCGGGAGACCCGGACTTCCCATTACTCTTTCCAGGGACTCCCCCCGGGAATCTCTTCGCTGGTCTGCGTCCCCCTCATCTCTCAATCGCGGACCATCGGCACCCTCACCCTTTTCAGCCTTCGCCCGGAAGGGCGGGAAGGAAAGGTGTTTGACGAGGAAGACAAGAACCTTCTCCTCACCATGGCCTCCCAGGTGGCCGTGGCCATCGAGAACGCCATCATCATGCACCGGGCCGAAATGCTGGGCAAGGAGAAAGAGCGAAACGTGCGGGAGCTCTTCCTCCTGTATGAGGTCTCCCGCTCCATGCTCACGACCATCAACCTGGACCAGCTTCTGCGGATTATTCTCCTTTCCATTACCCTGGGGTCCCGCCTGGGTTTCGACCGGGCGGCCCTTTTCCTGGTGGATGAGAAAGAGAAGGTCCTGCGGGGGATGATGGGCGTGGGTCCGGCCGACGGGGAACAGGCCGAGCGGTGGAGGGAAAAGCTGGAGAGCCATTCGCCTTTCTCTCCCGACTGGGCGATCCCCGAGGAGATGGCCGAGAGCCCCTATGACAACCGGATCCGCCAGGTACGGATTCCGCTGAAGGAAACGCACTCCGTCCTGATCCAGACCCTGCGGGAGCAGCGCTCCTTCAACATCGAAGACGCTCTCACCGATTCGGAAGTAAACCCCGAAATCCGGGGCTGGTTCGGCAGCCGGGCCTTCGCCTCGGTTCCCCTCCTGGCCAAGGGGAAAGCCATCGGGCTCATTGCCGTGGACCACCAGATTTCCGGAAGGCCGATCACCGAGACGGACATCGGTTTTCTAAACCTCCTGGCCAACCAGGCTGCCTTGGCCATCGAAAACTCCCGTCTCTACGCCAACCTGCAGGAGATCAATGCCCAGCTCCTGAACACCCAGAACCGGCTGATCCAGTCGGAGAAGCTGGCCGCCCTGGGGGAGGTGGTGGCCTCCATCGCCCACGAGATCAAGAATCCCCTGGTCTCCATCGGAGGGTTTGCCCGCCGCCTGGAGCGGGGCCTGAAGGAGAACTCCGCGGAGAAAAAATACATGCGTATCGTCCTGAAGGAAGTACTCCGGCTGGAAAACGTCCTCAATCAGACTCTGGTTTACTCCCGCGAGCTTCCCCTTCCCTCCGCGCCCCAGAGCGTCAACCGGATCATCGAAGAATCCCTTTCCCTCCTGGAAGGGGAATTCCAGGAGAAAAATATCGCCGTCACCAAGGATCTGGAGACCGGGCTTCCACCCCTGGTCAGCGACCCCCAGCAGGTGAAACAGATCTTCCTGAACCTTTTCGTCAACGCCGTTCAGGCCATGGAGCGGAACGGCCAGCTTTCGGTCAAGACTTCCACGGAAAAAAGAGGAGAGAAACAATTCCTGCAGATCGAGGTGGGAGACACCGGCGGGGGCATCCCCCAGGAGAACCTGGAGAATATTTTCAACCCCTTCTTCACCACCAAACAGGACGGGACCGGTCTGGGCCTGGCCATCACCCACAAGATCATCACCCGTTACGGAGGAGACATCGAAGTCATCAACCGTCCGGGGGTGGGAGCGACCTTTCTCATCCGGTTTCCCCTTCCGCCGGCTTAGTTTCGAGTTTCGGGTTTCGAGTTTCAGGTTTTCCCCTTTAACTTTAAACTCGAAACTTGAAACCCGAAACTTTTTTGAATGATGTCCGATCCCAAGCAATACATCGAAGTCGCCCTTCCCCTGCCCGTCCGCAAGACCTTTACCTATGAAGTCCCCGCGGACCTGCGGGCGGAGGTTTCCCCGGGAAAGAGGGTTCTGGTTCCCTTCGGCAGGCGGATCCTCACCGGCTTCGTCCTCGGCCCGGCCCAAACCCTTCCTTCCCACACCGCCATTCTTCCCCTCCGGCAGGTTCTGGACGGGGAGATCTCTTTCCCGGAAAAATCTTTGGAGTTCCTCCTCTGGGTCTCCCGCTATTACCTGCAGCCCATCGGCGAGGTGATGAAAACCGCCCTTCCCGCCGGTGTACAGGTGCGCTCCCGAGAGACCTTCGTCCTTACCGCCCCGGGGGAAGATGCCCTGGCCAAGCTTCCCACGGATTCCCCGGAGAGAAAAATCCTCCGGGAATTAAAGGACCGAAAAGAGAAAGGGGCCGCTTTTTCTCTCCTGCAGAAAAAATATTCGACTTCCCTTCGTACCACCCTGGAAAGGATGAAGGGGAAAGGATGGGTGGAAAGGAAGGAGGACCTGGGAAGAGCGCAGGTCAGGGAGAAAAAGGTAAACTGGGTCCGCTTCCGGTCACTCAAGGAAGAGGTCCGGCTTTCGGCGGGGCAGAAGGAAATTCTCGACTTCCTCCAGAAAGCGGGGGAAGTGCCGGTGGCCGAATTGAAGGCCCGTTATAAAAATGCCTCGCCCCTCCTGAACCGGTTGAAAGTCCGCGGGTTGGTGGAAATCACCCCCAAAGAAGCTTTCCGCGAGCCCTCTTGGGAGGGGATCGAGGACTGGCTCGACGGCCCCCCCTCCCTTCTGACCGAAGACCAGAAAAAAGCCCTGGAGAAAATTTATGCCGCCCTGCACTCCCGCACCTTTCAGCCCTTCCTCCTCCATGGAGTAACCGGCAGCGGGAAGACCGAAGTGTACCTCCGGGCCATCGAAGAAACCGTCTCCCAGGGTCGCCAGGCCCTCCTCCTGCTCCCCGAGATTTCTCTCACCGGCCAAGTGCTCGCCTACTTCCGCTCCCGGATTCAATACCCCATGGCGGTCCTGCACAGCGGCCTGTCCGCCGGAGAGCGGTACGACGAATGGAGAAGGGTGAGAAAGGGGCTGGTCCAACTGGTGATCGGGGTGCGGTCGGCCGTCTTCGCCCCCCTGGATTCCCCGGGGATCATCATCGTCGATGAAGAACACGATCCCTCTTACAAGCAGGAAGAGAAAGTCCGCTACCACGCCCGGGACCTGGCCCTGGTCCGGGGAAAGATGGAAAATGCCGTGGTGATCCTGGGCTCGGCCACCCCCTCCCTGGAGTCCTACCATAATGCCCTGGAGGGGAAATTCCAGCTTCTATCCCTGCCGACCCGAATCGACCAGCGGCCGCTTCCGGAAATCCAGATTTTGGATATGCGCCTAGAGCAGGGAGAGGGGAAAGAAAAGCCGGTCTTCTCCCGCCTCCTGCGGGAGTCCCTGCAGGAGAGCCTGGCCAGAGGCGAACAGGCATTCCTCTTCCTGAACCGCCGGGGATTTTCCACCTTCGCCCTCTGCCGGGATTGCGGGTTTGTCTATAAATGCCCCAACTGCAGCGTCTCCCTGACTTATCACCTTCCGGATAAAACTTTCCGCTGCCATTACTGCGATTATTCCCTGTCCGCCCCGGACCGCTGCCCGGAATGCGCCTCCCCCGGTGTGCTCCTCTTCGGAATCGGGACCCAGCGCCTGGAAGAGGAGATCAAAAAAATGCTTCCCCAGGTCCCGGTGAGCCGCATGGACCGGGACACGACCACGCGGAAGGGGTCGCACCAGAAAATCCTCGGGCAGGTGCGGCGGGGAGAGGTGAATCTTCTCATCGGCACGCAGATGATCACCAAGGGCCATGACTTCCCGCGGGTCACCCTGGTGGGGGTTCTGGCCGCGGATCTTTCCCTGAACGTCCCCGACTTCCGGGCCGGCGAGCGGACCTTTCAGCTCCTGACCCAGGTGGCCGGGAGGGCCGGCCGGGGAGATCTTCCCGGCAAGGTCCTCATTCAATCTTTCACCCCCCAGCACTACAGCATCCGGATGGCTCAATCCCAGGATTACGCCGCCTTCTATCAGCAGGAGATCCAGTTCCGCCGCGAAGCGTCCTATCCGCCCTTTGTGCGGCTGATCAACCTCCGCCTGGAATCCAATTCGGAAAGCGGGCTCCGGAAATACGCCCAGGCCCTGGAAGCGCGGGTTCAGGGAATCCTGAAACGGGAGAAGAAATACCGGGGAGAGGTGGATGTCCTGGGACCGGCCATGGCCCCTCTGGCCCGGCTGAAAGGAAAGCACCGCTGGCAGATGCTCTTCAAGGGGAGGAGATGGGACTCTCTCCATGAATTCACGGAACAGGTGATCACCAGGATCGAAGCAGAGATCCCGGCGCGCGGCGTCAAATTGATCGTTGATGTGGACCCGGTCCATATGCTATAAAAAATCTGGCAACTTTTTATCCGCAGATTGCGCAGATTACGCAGAGAAGGCATAGACAAAAAAGCTGCGAATCAGAATCGCCTGAACATACTCGGATCAGCTTTATGGCGATTCATCCATTTTTTGCTAACCCAGTTCAAAATTCCATGGCTGTTTTAGAAATTCTCCATTACCCGAACCCGGTTCTCAAGGAAAAAACCAAGCCCGTGCAGAAGGTCGACGCGGAGATCCGCAGGCTGGTCCAGGACCTGGCCGAGACGATGTACTCTGCTCCGGGCGTGGGCCTGGCCGCAAACCAGGTGGGCCACTCCCTCCGTCTGGCGGTGATCGACGTGACCCCGGCCGACCAACCCAAAAAACTTCTCGTCCTGATCAACGCCGAGATCGTGGCCGCCGAGGGGGAGTGCATCTGGGACGAGGGCTGCCTGAGCGTCCCGGATTGCAACGAAGAAGTCAAACGGAGCCAGAAGGTGGTCGTCCGCTACCAGAACCTGGAGGGAGAGACGGCGGAGATCGCGGGAGAGGATCTCCTGGCATCGCCCTGCAGCATGAAATCGATCATCTGGACGGGGTTCTCTTCATCGACCGGCTCAGTCCCCTGAAGAGAAGGCTCATCAAGAAAAAACTGCTGAAGAAAGAAAAAGAGGAAAAGAAGGCTTGAAGGTCCTCTTTCTGGGAACCGCCGAATTCGCCTGCTTCACCCTGGAAGCCCTCCTGGCCTCTTCCCACGAGGTGATTGGTGTCGTCACCCAGCCTGACCGGCCCAAGGGTCGGGGGCAGAAAACGATCGCCACGCCGGTCAAATCGCTGGCCCGGAAAGCCGGTCTTCCCGTCCATCAGCCGGAAAAGATCCGCGATCCGGCTTTCCTGAAGATCCTGGAGTCCATCAAGCCCGAACTCATGGTCGTGGCGGCCTACGGGCAGATCCTTTCCGCACCAGTGCTGGCCGTTCCTCCCCGCGGTTGCGTAAACGTTCACGGTTCGCTCCTTCCCAAGTACCGGGGCGCCGCCCCCATCGTCCGGGCCATCCTGGGCGGAGAAACCCGAACCGGGATCACCACCATGTTCATGGACCCGGGAATGGACACCGGACCGATCCTTCTTGCCGAGGAAACGGACATTCGAGAGGAAGACACCGCCGGAACGCTCCACGATCGCCTCGCCCGAATCGGCGCCCGCTTGCTCCTGCGCACTCTGGAGGGGCTGGAAACGAATACCATCATCCCCAAGCCTCAGGACCCTACCCTGGCCACCCTGGCGCCGAAAATCGAAAAGGAGGAAGCCCGGATCCGCTGGAGCGCCCCGGCGCGACAGACTTTCAACCAGATCCGTGCCTTTGATCCCTGGCCCGGGGCTTTCACCCTCTTAGCCGGACGGATTCTCAAGCTTTTCCGGCCCCGCCTGATTGAGGGAGGAGCGCAAGAGCCGCCCGGAACAATCGTCCGGGCCTCGGATGAGGGGCTCCGCGTGGCCGCATCCCAGGGATATCTCCTCGTCCGGGAGGCCCAGGTGGAAAGCCGTCCCCGCATGCGGGTATCCGATTTCCTCCGGGGAAACCCTCTTGCCGCCGGTGAGCGATTGGGAGAGTGACGGGGGACCCATGGGTAACTCGCCGCCCTATGATCCCGTGCGTCTGCTCGCCTGGAAAATTCTGCAGGAGATCGAGCGTTCATCCTCCTTTGCCGACCTGACCCTCGATCAGGCCTTTATCGAATCCCCCGATCTGCGCCCCCTGGACCGGGCGATGATTTCCGAAATGGTCCTGGGAATCCTCCGCTGGCGGGGCAACCTGGACACCCACCTCCAGCACGCCCTCAAATCACGGGGCAAGAAAATCGAACCCCGCCTCCTCCATCTCCTGCGGCTGGGCGCCTACCAGATCCTTTTCATGGACCGGGTGCCGGAATCCGCGGCGGTGAACGAGTCGGTCCGCCTGGCCAAGGTTCTCTTCAAAAACGAGAAGATCACGGGGTTTGTCAACGCCCTCCTCCGCTCCGTGATCCGCAACAAGGACCGGGATCTCTTTCCCCCTTTTCCGGAACGGCCGATCGAGTATATCACTCAGGCCTTTTCCCACCCCTCCTGGCTGGTGGAACGATGGGTCAAGGAATTCGGGCCGGAGACCGCCCGCAACCTGTGCGCGGCCAACAACCGGAAGCCTCCCTTCGCCGTCCGGACCAACACCCTGAAGATCTCCCGGGAAGAGCTTCATCGAAGGCTGGGGGAAGCGGACATCTCCTCTCATGCGACCTCTTTTTCCCCCGAAGGTTTGCTCCTAAAAAAGAGCCCGGTCCTGGCGGAAGAGAGGTTATTCCAGGAAGGCCTGTATTTTGTCCAGGATGAATCCTCCCAGGTGGTTCCCCACCTCCTTTCCCCGCAGCCGGGAGAGCGGATCCTGGACGCCTGCGCCGCCCCCGGGGGAAAGACGACCCATCTCGCCCAGCTCATGGAGGATCGGGGAGAGATCCTGGCGCTGGAACTCCATGGGTCCAGAGTCAAACTCATCGAAGAAAACTGCCGGCGGCTGGGGATCACGATCGTGCGAGTCATCGAAGCGGATGCTTCCCAGTCCCTTCCGTTCCCCCCGGGAGAGACCTTTGATCGGATCCTCCTGGATGCCCCGTGCACCGGGCTGGGCATTCTCCATCGCAACCCGGAGGCGAAATGGCGGCGCAAGCCCGAGGATATTGCCCGCCTCGCCCAGTTTCAGAAGTCGCTTCTGGACAACGTCTCCTCCTGGCTGAAACCGGGGGGAACCCTGGTTTATAGTACCTGTACCATGACCCCGGAAGAAAATGACGGGGTTGTAAATTCTTTCCTGGAGACCCATCCGCAATTCCGGCTGGAAAACTTGCGCGAGGTTCTTCCGGCAGGCTTGCGCCCCCTGGTGGATTCGCAGGGGTTCTACCGCACCTATCCCGAAGGGGTGATCCCGGAATCAAACCGGATGGACGGCTTCTTCGCCGCGCGGCTGAGAAAGACCTGAACCGCGGAGACCACCACGCGGTAAAGCCACAGCCCAAGAATTTCTTATGAGGACACAGATGAACACAGATAAACACAGATTTAATATTTGCCAAAGACTTAAAGGGAAAAGACCTAATGGGACGCGGATGAACACGGATAAACGCGGATAAAGATTCATAAGAAATTTTGACAAAATTTAAAGATTTTTCACCACAGTAATCCAGAGAAGACATCGGTATAAATCCATAAATAGGAAAGGCTTTGCAGAGCTCAAAGCGAGGAGGGTGCTTATGAAAGCCAGGAAAAGCCCCAAGCTGAAATTCATCGACCTGAGCATTCCCATCGAATCCGTTCCCAGCGACCCGGAGTTCATGATTCCCCGGCTGGAGTATGTGGACCACCAGGCCGGGCTGGCTTCGGCGCAGGAACTCCTGGGCTGTCGACCTGAGGATCTCCCCCTCGGCCTGGGCTGGGCGGTGGAGAGAGTCACCCTCTCCACCCACTCGGGAACCCATCTGGATGCCCCCTGGCATTACGCCCCCGTCTCCCAGGGGAAAAAAGCCAAGACCATTGACCAGATCCCTCTGGGATGGTGCTATGGGAACGGGGTTTGCCTGGATTTCCGGAAAAAGAAAGACGGGGAAGAAATCACCATAGAGGACCTGGGCAAGGCTCTCAAAAAGATCCGGTACAAGATCAAGCCCAGGGATATCGTGCTGATCATGACCGGGGCCGATAAATTCTGGGGAAAACCCGAGTACCTGATGAAAGGCGCGGGGATGGGAAGAAATTCAACCCTCTGGCTTCTGGATCAGGGCGTGAAAGTGGTGGGAATCGACGCCTGGAGCTGGGACCGCCCCCTCCCCTTCCTCAAAAAGGAATTCCAGGAAAATGGAGATGCCACTATTCTCTGGGCGGCCCACTTCGCGGGGATCGAAAAGGAATACCTGCACATGGAGAAGATGGCCAACCTCCAGAAGTTGCCCCCCTGTGGCTTCACTCTGGTCTGCTTCCCGGTGAAGGTCAAGGCGGCCAGCGCAGGATGGATCAGGCCGGTGGCCATCGTGAAAGAATAAGAATCAATTATCAATTACCATTGATCAATGGTCAATGACCAATGATTATTGATCAATGATCATTTCAGATTGAGCATCTTCCTCGCCTCGGCCGGGCTGGCGATTTCCCGTTCGGCCAGCTCGGCGATCCGCTTGGCCACTTCCACCTGTTCCCAGCTTCCTTCCGCCAGCTTGCCCCCGAGCACGCGGGTGTTGTCTTCCAATCCCACCCGGATGTGGCCCCCCATGATGGAGGCCATGATCCCGGCGGGAAACTGGTTGGGGCCCACGCCGCAGGTGGACCACGTCGCCCCCTCGGGCAGCAGGCTCTGCATGTGGACCATGTTCATGGGGGTAAAAGGAACCCCCCCGGACACTCCGAAGACCAACTGAAAATGCATGGGCTCCACAAAGATGCCCTGCTTTCTGACCAGAAGGACGTTGTGGATCCCGCCGAAGTCATAGACCTCGCACTCCGGTTTGACTCCGTTCTCCTTCATCGTCGTGGCAAAATCGACGAGCATCTTAAAGGTATTCTCGAAGATGATCTCGATGAAAACCTTTCCACTCTTGTGATCGGCCAGGGCGAAGTTCATGGAGTTAGTGTTCAGCGAGGCCATATCCGGTTTAATGGCCACGATGGGGGCAATCCGCTGCTCAGCCGTAACCCCGGGGCCTATCGCCGTGCTCATGTTGATGATCAGCTCCGGGCATCGGTTCCGGATGGCGTCGATGGTCTCCCGGATCTGACGGATATCAGCAGTTGGGTTCCCGGTTTTAGGGTCCCGGGCATGGATGTGCACGATGGCCGCGCCGGCCTTCCAGCATTTGAAACACTCTTCCGCAAACTCCTGGGGCGTATAGGGGACCGCCGGATTCTGCTCCTTCCGCGTGGCAGCCCCGGTTAGGGCGGCACTGATGATAACTTTTTCCATATGTTTTCCTCCTTTCCGGAAAGCAGATATTCAGAATCGAACCGCAGGGAACCCTGGGATGACTGAAAAAATTCTTAGGGGCAGGCTGATGAATTTATCTCTCGTCCCTGTGGCTTTCTAACCTGGCTTTAAAATACTGAAGGGAGAAGAAGTTGTCAACCAAACTTTTTCCCTTGCCCACCCCAGTTTTTTGTGATCGTTGGGGTTTAGGCTGGAGGGATTCGGATCATCAGGCTCGGCGGGATCATTGTGTTCTAATCACCTTCCCGCCTATCCTCCGAAAAGAGAGGCCTGCGAGGAAATAGCTCCAGGGGCGAGACTGGGGGAAACCATCTCCCCTTGCGAATCTCCCCGGGACAGGCCCGGCCCAAGGAAAGAATAAGCGCCTTAGGATGATGATCTGAATTCCTCCAGCCTGAACCCCAGGGGCTATCCCCTCTCTCTTCCGAGTCTTTCTCGGCCATGGGTTCTTTCCTCAAAAACTGGGGGTGGGCAAGGACTTTTCCCTAGACTTTTTCCCGAGAGGAAGATGAAATTGACTTTAGAAATTCATTTTGCTATCCTCAGCCCTAAATTTTGTCCAATCACCGGAGAACCAGATGAAGGAATCTTCCCGATATTTGAACAACAAAGGAGGGAGCATGTGCGCATCGTCCTATGAAAACGACCACGGAATAACCCGCAGAGAGTTTGTTAAAACCGCCGCGGGGGGAGCTGCCGGTTTAGCTCTCATGGGTTTGC
>JAPLIW010000100.1 GCA_026388915.1 Deltaproteobacteria bacterium | reverse complement strand
TCCGTGGCGTCCAGAAAGTATTTCTGGATGTGGTGCATGGGAGAAGCCGCTCCCGCAAACCAGGCCGCGCAGAGGCCGTCCTCCCCCACCTCCTTCTCCCACTGCAAAAAAGCGTCATATTGGGGGATGATGTCCAGATTTTCGAAAAGACAGGCCACGACGCGGTAATCCTCGGGTTTCCTGATGATGTGCCCTTCGACCCAGGGGATGGAAACCCCGCCCCGCTTCATCTCCTCGTTGTACACCTTGCAGGTGCTCACCATTCCTTTAGGGGTGTGGTATTCGATGAAGGTCCGCTCGCCTTCTTCCTTTACCCGGACGCCGATCTTCGACGAAAAAACGAATTTGAAGACATGCTCCTTCAGGGCTTAGGCGCCGATGGCCCGGTGGAGCAAGGCTTCCGGCAGGAACTGGTAGGTGAAATCTATCGAGGCGGTCATCAGCCCCCAACCTTCGGCCCGCGAAATCTCGTAAGCAGTCCTTCCCCGGTGCTGCCCGGGCAGGGTCCCGGCCCGGGAATTGGCGGAGTACCAGAGATCGATCCGGGGAATGTAGGGGAGCATGTCCGGCATCTCTCCCCGGGCGGCTTTGAGAATTCTTTCCTGGTGGGTCAATTTCTCTCTCCTTTACCTCTGACATTGTACATCATGATAATGCGGAATTCGGAATGTGGAATGCGGAATAAAAACCCAACTCCGCGATTATTAATTGACTCGTGAGTTCTTGGTTTCCCGGCCCTCCAACCTTCCAATACCGATTCATTTCCGAAGGTTTCAAGGGCGCGCGCCGCGCGCCCCTACCTTGGCCTTTTTTTATCCCCACGCCATAATCCGTGTTCATCCGTGTTTAGCCGAGCCCCGTTCTTCACCGGGCGGATGTCCCGCCCGAGCGATGAAAGACCCTTTTCTAAGTTTAGAGTATTTTCTCGGATCCTCAAAATAAAAAAAATAACGATTCACCGCAGAGAACGCAGAGAAAAAACAGGAAAATTGGAATACTGGAATATTGGAATGTTGGAATATTTAAGAAACCATTTGTTTTATCCATTATTCCATAATTCCATCATTCCAATTTGTTTGCTCTGCGGTCTCTCCGTGCTCTGCGCCCGAATAAGGATTTACATTTTTCCCAAAGTATCCTATTTTAAACCCCGATAAAGCAGCGAATAGCCCATGGCTGATGGCTGATAGCTGGGATTTCGCTATGAGCTAAATTGCTTTTTCTCTATGCTCTATGCTCCAGGCTCTTTGCTATTTTTTTAAAACCCGGGAGGTCGAGGATGAATTCCGACAAGCTGGCCATGGTTAAAGCCGTGGAGTCGCGGCAGGAGAAGTTCTGGAGAATGTCCGATGCCATCTGGAGCTACGCCGAACTGGGGTTGGAGGAATACCGATCGGCCAAGCTCCTGGCCGATGGGATGGAGGCCGCCGGCTTCAAAGTGGAACGAGGGGTGGCCGGGATGCCCACGGCCTTTGTGGCCACCTGGAGTCACGGGAGCGGCAAGCCCGTCATCGGCTTCCTGGGAGAGTATGACGCCCTGCCCATGCTTTCCCAGAAGGCCGGGGTCCCGAAAAAAGACCCCCTCGTCCCGGGGGCGCCGGGCCACGGCTGCAGCCACAACACCATGTTTGTCACCCAGGCTTTGACCGCCGTCACCCTGAAGGAATTCATGGAGAAAAAAGGCTTGAGCGGGACCCTCAAACTCTACGGCTCCCCCGCGGAAGAGATTCTGACCAGCCGTCCCTTCATGGTGAAGGCGGGATTGTTTGAAGGGATCGACGTGGTCCTGGACAACCACGGCGACGGTCTTTTCCAGGTGGCCTACGGGATGGAAGGCACGGCCATGGTTTCCTTCATCGTGACCTTTAAGGGGAAGACCGCCCACGCCGGTGCTTTTCCCTGGATGGGCAGGAGCGCCACCGACGCCGTCGAGCTCATGCACGCCGGGACGGAGCGCATGCGGGAACATCTGCCCACCACCCAGAGGACCCACTGGGTCACCCTGGAGGGGGGAGAGGCGCCCAACGTGGTCCCGGACCGGGCTTCCACCTGGTACTTCATCCGCGACCTGGATGAGATGGTGGAGAAAAATTTCCAGTGGGCCCTGGACTGCGCCAAGGGAGCGGCCCTGATGACCCAGACGACCTACGAGGTGAAGACCCTGGGGGCCATTCACCAGCGGTTTCCCAATAAACATCTGGCCGAACTCATTTTTGAAAACATCCAGGCCGTGGGAAGGCCCGGCTACACGAAGGAAGAAGAGGACTTCGCCCGGGCCCTTCAAACCGAAGCCGGGTATCCGGTGGTGGGGATGGAATACCCCCTTAAAATCGTTTCTCCGGAATCCGAGCCTTTAAGGGGAGGATCCAGCGATGTGGGGGATGTGACCCTGGTGGCCCCCACGGTGAGCCTGCGTTTCCCGGTGCGTGTCCCCGGTTCTCCGGCCCATCACTGGACGGTGGTCGCCGCGGCCAAGACTTCCATCGCCCACAAGGGAATCACCGCGGGGGCCAAGGTCTTAGCCCTATCGGCCTTCGATCTCCTGACGGATTCCGGGGCTCTGGCCAAAATCCGCGAAGAGTTCGCCCAGTTGGCGGCCAAAAGACCTTACCAGTCCTTCCTTCCCCCGGACGCCCGCCCGCCCCTGGGGTTCTACACCGACTTAATGGGAAAGTACCGGGGGGCGATGGAACAATACTACATCTCTTAGATGAAGAGCCTTCTTAGTGATGTGGCCTGGAAATAAGCTGACAAAGTCGGGCCTTGATACCAGGAGCCGAGGGTCGGATCGGACCCCCACGAGCCCGGCCCCTGGATGACCGAAAAACCATTTAAAAAACCGGCGCAACTTGCCGATAAGATTATTGAAGAGGGGCTGGAAATCAGCCATCCCGCACTGCTTGGTGCTTCGGTTCACGATTACGGCAGCGTATCCTTAAACCGTGAATTGCAGAAATGGCTCACTCAGTAAGATAATGGGATATGGAATCGATGGCCAAAAAATTTAAAAAATTTAATACTTTTTAAAAAATTTAATAGCCAAGGGGGGCGAAGGAGAGGAAGGAATTCAATCTATCCCTGGCTTTTTTAATATTCAACTATTTGAATTTATTAAAAATTTTTTGAAAAGGGGCATGACTTCCATAGCTTTTAAAAGGGAGGGAATGGATCTTGCAAGTTTGATTTTCGAAAACGTGAAGGAAAGCCGATAAGCGGGATATGGAAATGGAAGGAAAGAAAAATCTGAGGAGCAATCAACGGGGTTTTACCCTCCCCGAAATGCTGATAGTGCTGATTCTTATCACTATTATTTGCGGTATATCCTATGGGGCTTTTAACCGGATGGGGGTAATCTCAGAACTCCGGACAGCCGCCAGGGACATCGCTTCGGATTTCCAGATGGTCAGGCAGAGGGCGATGACGGAAAATACGAAACTTAAAATACAATTTTACTCCGCCAATCATACCTACGAGGTGCCCCAGGTCGGCGGCGGAACACTCAT
>JAPLIW010000542.1 GCA_026388915.1 Deltaproteobacteria bacterium | reverse complement strand
GCCCAACCGACCTGGAAGAGAAAAACTTTTCAATTTGACCATCTTGCAAAACTCTTGAAAGAAAGAGGAAGGCGTCATTCCGGGCAAGCGAAGCGCGACCCGGAATCCAGGATTTTCAGACAATTCTGGATTCCGGCCTTCGCCGGAATGACGGAGGAGATGACTTTCTCAAGAGGCTCATCGCAAATGGGATATCTGAAATCCAGCTTCTTCCATCCCTTTTCATCCCTTTTCTTGACATCTGCTTTTATCAATGTTCTGAATTCCTGGCACAAAGCTCATGGGGCCCACATGGTTGATTTCGGGGGCTGGGAGATGCCCCTCAACTACAAACCGGGGATCGTGGAGGAGCACCTCGCCACCCGCCGGTCCGGCGGCCTCTTCGACATCTCCCACATGGGACGGTTCCGGATCACCGGGGAGGGCGCCCTGCCCTTCCTGCAATATGCTCTGACCAATAATGCCCTTGCCCTAGAGCCGGCGCAGGCTCAATATACCATCCTGGCCAACGAAACCGGGGGAGCGGTCGACGACGCCTACCTCTACCGTTTCGAAGAGGCGGAACACCTCCTGGTGGTCAATGCCTCGAACACGCAGAAGGACTGGGACCGGCTCCAGGAGCTGCGGAAAAAATTCCCCAGGGTAGCCATGGAAAACCTGACCGAAAAGATCGCCATGGTCTCCCTGCAAGGTCCCCTGTCCAAGTCTCTTCTGGAAGGCTTTCTGCTGAAAACCAGGTCCAGGCTGCCTGACCCGGGAAAGAACAACCTGCGTAAGGTCTCCATCGAGAACGTCCCCGTGAACGTGGCCAGAACCGGATACACCGGGGAACCCCTGGGCTTTGAGCTTTTCTTCCCGGCCGAAAGAGCGGTCGAAATCTGGGAGAAAATCCTCGGCCAGGGCTCCGGCCAGGGGATCGTCCCCGTGGGTCTGGGGGCTCGCGATACCTTACGACTGGAAGGCGGCCTGCCTCTTTACGGACACGAACTGGGGATTGACGCTGACGGGAAGGAGATTCCGATCCTGGCTCTCCCTCCGGCCAAGATCGCCGTTAGTTTTTCGGATCTCAAGGGAAACTACCTCGGCCTGGAACCCCTTTGGAAACAGCTCCAGGAAATCCAGGCCCGGGAATATGGCTGGAGCGACCTGATCCCCGCCTCTCCCCTTATTAAGCGAAGAATCTGGCCGGTGGCTGTTCTCTCCGAAGGGGTCGTTCGGCAGGGGTTCCAAGCCTTTGTGGGGGATCGCCCGGTTGGGTATATAACCAGCGGGACCATGGTTCCCTACTGGAAATTTGAAGGGCAGGGAATCTCCTCCCGCATGGGGCAGGAGAAGGGTCGCCGCTCCATCGCTTTGGCCTACCTGGACGCGGACCTCAAAGAAGGGCAGGAGATCAAGATCTCCAACAGGGGGAAATCCCTTTCCGGGCAGCTGGTCAAACGTCACCTGAGCGCCGAGGCTCCTCCCTATTCACGTCCCATTCTCGTCGAGGAGATCGTCGTCAAAAAGCCGGGGCCGAAAGCGCCTCTCCATCTTTCCGTTGAAACCCTGGTAAAGAAGGCCAGGGAGAACACCTTCTGGCGCCAGAAGCAGACCATCAACCTGATTCCATCCGAACAAACCCCCTCTCCCCTGGTGAAGCTGCTTTCCATCTCCGACCCCTCAGCCCGCTACGCGGAGCACCGGAACTACAAGTTCCTGGGGGCGGCGGACGTTTTTTATTACCAGGGGACGGACTTCATCGAATGGGTGGAGGGAAAGCTGCAGGAAGAAATGGCCCGTTTCCTGGGCTGCACCGTGGTGGAAACCCGGATCATCAGCGGCCAGATGGCCAATGCCGCGGTTTTCAGCTCCTTCGTGGATTATCTGAACCGGGCGTACCGCAAGATCAATCCCCGGAGATTCCGCAAAGTCATGAACCATCATCTGGGCCGGGGTGGACATCTCAGCTCCCAGCCCATGGGCGCGCTGCGGGACTTCATCTCCGTTGCCCCGGACCTGGACCGGATGGCGGCAGTCAACTTTCCTGTGCAGGAGGAGAACCCCTACCAGATCGACCTGAAGCAGGCGGAAGAATACATCCAGCGGCACAAGCCCGAGCTTATCATCCTGGGGAAAAGCATGATCATTTACAGGGAGCCCGTAGCCGAGCTGCGCCGGATTGTGAACGGGATGAAGGAGAAGACCTGGATCATGTACGACATGGCCCACGTCCTCGGCCTGATCGGCCCCTATTTCCAGCAACCTTTCCAAGAGGGAGCGGACATCGTCACCGGATCAACCCACAAGACTTTCTTCGGCACCCAGAGGGGGATCATCGGCAGCAACCTGGATGAAACCTCCGAATATTATGACCTCTGGAAGGCCATGACCCGACGAACCTTTCCCGGGAGCCTGAGCAATCATCACCTGGGCACCCTGGTGGGCCTTCTTCTGGCGGCTTACGAGATGAATGCCTTCACCGACGAGTACCCCAAGCAGGTCGTGGCCAACGCCAAGGCTTTCGCCCGGGCCCTGAAAAATTCCGGCCTTCGGGTGGAAGGAGACCCGGCGCTCGGCTACACGGAAACCCACCAGGTCCTTCTTCGCGTGGGGTACACCCGCGGTCCCGGGGTGGCCCGCCGGTTGGAAGAGAACAACATCGTAGTGAATTACCAGGCCTTGCCCGATGACGAGGGATTTACGGCCAGCAGCGGCCTGCGGATGGGCGTCCAGGAGATGACCCGCTTCGGAATGAAGGAGAAGGATTTCGCCGAACTCGCGGGGATCATGGCCGACGCGATCTTGAGAAATCGACCGGTAAAGGATGAAGTCACCCGCCTCCGTTCCCGTTTCCTCCAGATGCAGTACTGCCTGCCCGAGGAAAAGGCCAGGCCGTTGATTCAGGAGCTTTTGGGAGTCGTGATTTAAGATGGAGGATAGCTTAAACCCCAACAAAATACGGCCCGCTTCCTTCAAGAAAGAAGGAGGGAAAGGAGCCCAATAAGGGAGAATCGCCATGTTAAAAACCTATGCTTTATCTCTGCCAAGCAACCTCATTTTCGGAGTCGGAGCCGTAGAGACGGTAGCGGAGAAGGCCAAGGAATTCGGGAAGAGCAAGGTCCTGGTCGTAACCGACAAAGGTATTGTGGGGGCCGGATTATTGGAGAAGGTCCTTACTCCCCTGGAGCAGGCTGGGATA
>JAPLIW010000440.1 GCA_026388915.1 Deltaproteobacteria bacterium | reverse complement strand
TTCAGCTCTTCGATCAGTTTGGGAACTTCCTTGACCGAGCGGTCCACTTCTCCCATCAGCGGAGGCAGGGTCTGGGAAACCTGAGCCGCATTCCGGGTGATCTCTTGCACGTTGGACAGAGACCGGCGGACCTGAGCGATGGCCGCGTTGATCTCCCCGTGCATCTTGGGGTCCTGGAGAATGGCTCCCACGCTTCCCTGCCCCTTTTTTAGCTGGGAGGTCACGAATTCCAGATTGCCCAGAGTCCTGAGCAGAGATCCCTTCGGGTCGTCCAGTTTGTGGGTGATGGAGTTCAGATTGTCCAGGACTTCGTCGATCTTTTTCAGGTAGCCCTTCAAATCGATCTCTTTGAGGAGATCGGTGATCTCCCTGGGCTCCAGGGAGGGGATGGTGCTCCCGGGAGGCAGGGGAGGCTTCTCCGGAGAACCCACCGTGATTTCGATCGTCTTACTCCCGATGAGGGCCATGGAAATGGCGGCCTGGGAATCCTGGCGGATATTTCCCTGGTACCGTTGCAGGACCTCGATCATCAGTTCCACCTTGCTCTGGGGGTCCAACCGGAGGGATTTCACGTTTCCCACTTCCATGCCCGAGATGGTCACGGGCGTCCCCGTCTTGAGCCCCTGGACCTTGCTGAAGACCACCTTGTAGGGAGACCGTTTGGCGAACCATTTCTGGCCTCGCCCCACAAAAACCAGGGCTACGACGGCCATGAGGATGGCGAAGACCACCAGAATCCCCACATACCGATCAAAGTGTTTGACCCGGAAGAACATCTGCATAGGTTTGCCTTTTCAGCTGCTTGCCCCGGGGGAAGGGGAGACAGCCTTCTGGTTAGGGATGCACGGATGATCAGAAACGCTAAGCACCAAATTCCAAGCACCAAATCCCAAACAAATATCAAGCACCAAGCCCCCAACTCCAACCCAAGACGATCCTGTTTAGCCGATTCAATTTTGATGGTCTCGTATAAAGTCTCCTGGATCGTCACCCCGGCGAAAGCCGGGGTCCAGAAGATTCGAAATAACTGGATTCCGGCTTTCGCCGGAATGACCCATTGTATGGAATTTTGCCTTTTTGCGAATTCATCAATTTTGGAGATTGGAATTCATTTGAGGTCTGGAATTTGGGGTTTGGAATTTTCAACGTTCTTGGCCTTCTCCAAATAAGCCCCCATTTCTTCCCTGGTTCCTTCGACCCTGATGCGGCCGCCCTCCAGCAGCCCGATCCGGTCAGCATTCTTTCCCAAAAGGGGATATTCGCTGCCCACTTCCAGGATGCTGGCCCCGCGCCTTTGTTGATAGTCCCGGATGATCCGGCTCAGGCGCTGGGCAACCTCCGTCTCCAGACCGCTGGTGGGCTGGTCCAGGAGAAGAAATTCCGGTTCCAGCATAAAAGCCCGGGCCAGCGCGGCCCGCTTGCGCATTTCCAGGCTCAGCGCCGAAGGGAGCAACCATTCGAAAGACCGGTCCACCCCAAAAAGCCCCATCTTCTCTGCCACACGCGCGCGTACCTCCTCCTCCGTCCCTTTCTTATGATAGCGGAGCGGAAGGGCGATATTGTCATAGATGGCCATGTTGCTGATGAGGGCGGAATCCTGGAAGACGAAGCCGATTCTGGCCCGCAGCTCCTGGACCTCCTCCTTGGAAGCGGTTTTCAGGTCGGTTCCTCCGAGAGTCACCCTCCCTTCCTGGGGAAAGATCAAGCCGGCGCAGATGCGCAAAAGCAGGGACTTGCCGCTCCCGCTGCCCCCCACGACAAAAAGGGCTTGCCCCTTCGGGAGGCGAAGGTTCAAATCCTGGAAGATCACCCTTGAGTCGAGGTGAAAAGATAGATTCCAAGCTTCAAGAGCGATTTCCATCGTTTCCTTCGCGGAAGAATCTCATTTCCTTTGTATTCTACCGTTCTTTGGGGGAATAAGAAAGAGGTCCTCGGCCAACCCCCCCTCAGGAATGTTTACAGCTGGATTTCCGTCTCCTGGGAAAGAGCGAAGCACTCCATCCCCGCTCCCTTCTCCCCGATGATCCGCCGACAATGCTGAACGATTCCCTCCAGGGCCGAGTCGGTTCTCTCCTGGTTATGGTGGAAGACGCCGAAGGTCTTCAC
>JAPLIW010000057.1 GCA_026388915.1 Deltaproteobacteria bacterium | reverse complement strand
TTTGAGAAAGGGGTCCTGACCCTGAAAGACACGGATGGCCTGGAGCTTACCTTCGGCAACGCCGCGGCCATGGTGGAGATGGTGGAGCGGATCGCCTTGCGGAAGGGTCTGGGCAACCTATTGGCCGAAGGGACCAAGAGGGCTGCCGAGGCCATTGGAAAGGGCTCGGCGGAATGGGCCATGCACGTCAAAGGGGAGGAGATTCCCATGCATGATCCGCGGTATAAGCAGGGGATGGGGCTGCACTACAGCGTCCATGCCACCGGGGCTGACCACTGCTCGGGGATCCACGACGATGTGGTTAATAAAAAGCTGGCCGAATGGGACCGCATTGGACTGGCGGAGTCCGTACCGGTGTATGAAATGAGCGGGCGCAAGGCCCGGATGCTCTACGAGGTGGGTCTTTGGCGTCATTTGTGTAATTCCGTAGGGCTTTGTCTCTTTGTGCCCTGGAGCAACGAGCATATCACCCAGGCGGTGGAAGCGATCACCGGATGGCCCATGAGCTCCTGGAAGCTCATGAAGACCGCGGAACGGAGCGTCACCCTGGCTCGGATCTTCAACCTCCGGGAGGGGTTCACCAGCAAGGATGATACTCTGCCGAGGAGGTTTGCCTCTTCCCCGGCGGACAGCAATTTGAAAGGGGTGGGAGTGGACCCGGAGAAGCTCTCTGCGGCCCAGAAGCTGTATTATCAGATGCTCGGGTGGGACGAGGCGGGTGTCCCCACCCACGGAAGGCTCGTGGAATTGAATATCGAATGGGCCGCCCAGTATTTGCCGGCGGGCCAATAATCGCCCCGGAGCCGATTGAAAAAGAGGAGAAAAATGAGACTGAAGGACAAAGTGGCCATTATTACTGCAGCGGGTTCAGGGTCGGGTCGTGCTGGGGCTTTGTTATTTGCCCGGGAGGGGGCCAGGGTGGTGGTGGGGGACATCGATCCCAAAGGCGGGCAGGAGACCGTCAAATTGGTAAAGAAGGCTGGCGGTGAGGCGGTTTTTGTCCCTGTCGATTGCGGCAAGGTGGCCGATATGCGCAAACTGATTGACACCTCCATGCAAACTTATGGCCAGCTGAACATTTTATGGAATCACGCCGGCATACCGGGCCCGGGAACTTTGGAAACGACCGAAGAGGAAGCTTTTGACCGGGCCATGGCGATAAACGTCAAGGGCTGCTTCTTCGCCAGCAAATTCGCGGTTCCCCACATGAAGCAATCCGGAGGGGGAGCGATCCTTTTCACCTCATCGGTCTCCGGACTGCGCGCATCCCCCTGGAGCCCTTCCTATTCGCTGGCCAAGGGCGGGCTGGTCACCCTCACCATGTCGCTGGCCGTTTATCTCGCCGGGCACAATATCCGGGTAAACTGCATCTGCCCCGGAAGCATCGACTCTCCCATGATCCGGGTCTTCATCGATCGAAGCGGGAATCTCAAGGGAGAAGCCTTGGAAAATGCGGTTCGAGAAAACGCCAAAAAGGCCCCCCTGAACCGTATGGCTAAGCCCGAGGAGATCGCGAACCTGGCTCTTTTCCTGGCCTCTGACGAATCCTCATTCATAACCGGCGCCGCCGTCCCCATCGATGGAGGAAAAATCGCTAAGGTTTGAGGATATTTTTTTAATTACCCCTTGGAAAATCTGGAACCCTGTTTATTGGGGGCTCACGTCTCAGCATTTGACATACAATAT
>JAPLIW010000943.1 GCA_026388915.1 Deltaproteobacteria bacterium | reverse complement strand
TCGGGAGTGGGGAGTTGAAATAAAAGAAAGGGATTTAAATGATGATACGAACCAAAGAGGATTACATCAAAAGCCTCAAAGAACTGAAACATGTCGTCTATTACCGGGGGAAAAAGGTGGAGGACGTAACGGCCCATCCTGCTTTCCTCCCCCATATCAATGCCGCGGCCAAGACCTACGAGCTGGCTCTGGACCCCCAGTATGAAGAGCTCATGACGGCCACGTCTCATTTGACGGGCAAAAAGATCAACCGGTTCACGCACATCCATCAGAGCCGGGAGGATCTCATCAAGAAAGTCCAGATGCTGCGGCTGATTTCCCACGAGACCGGCTCCTGTTTTCAGCGCTGCGTGGGATTCGATGCGATGAACTCCATGTACAGCACGAGCTATGAGATCGATGAAAAATACGGGACTCCCTACCACCAGCGGGTGAAAAAATTCATCGAATTTATCCAGGAAAATAACTTCATGGTCGTCGGCTCCATGACCGATCCGAAAGGCGACCGGTCGAAAGGGCCGAGCCAGCAGCCCGACCCCGATGTCTTCACCCATGGGGTGGAGAAAAACGACAAGGGGATCGTGATTCGCGGCGCCAAAGCCCACCAGACCGGCGCCATCAATTCCCATTTCATGCTGATCATGCCCACCCAGGCGCTGCGGCCCGAGGACAAAGATTTTGCTATTGCCTGCGCCGTTCCCGTGAATGCGCCTGGGGTGACCATGATCTTCGGCCGCCAGACCAACGAAGAGCGCAAGTTTGATGCCACCGGGGTGGACGCCGGGAATCCGGATTACGGCCTGGTCGGAGGCGAGGCCTTGGTCGTTCTCGACAACGTATTCGTCCCCTGGGAACAGGTCTTCATGTTCGGGGAGACGGAGTTCGCCGGCACTTTGGTCGAACGGTTTGCCACGCTTCACCGCCAGAATTACGGGGGATGCAAGGGAGGCCTGGCCGACATCATTGTGGGGGCGAGCGCCCTGGCTGCGGATTATCAAGGCACTTCCCAGGCTTCTCATGTGAAGGACAAGCTGGCCGAGATGACCCACCTGGCGGAGACGATCTACACCGGAAGCATCGCCTGCTCGGCCATGGGGCACAAGACCAAGGCCGGGAACTGGGAACCGGATGCCCTTTTAGCGAACACCACCAAGTATAATGTCAGCAAAAATGTTTATGAGGTCGCGCGGCTGGCCCACGACGTGGCGGGGGGGATCATCGCCACCATGCCCTTCGATGACGATTTGAAGAATCCCGAGGTGGGCAAATATGTGCAAAAATACCTCAAAGGAGTGGCCGATGTTTCCACGGAGGACCGGATTCGAATCCTGCGCCTGATCGAGAACATGACCGGCGGAACGGCCCTGGCCGAATCCATGCACGGAGCAGGGTCCCCGCAGGCCCAGAAAGTCATGTACATGCGCTTGGGAAACATCGAGCAGAAGAAGAAGATGGCCAAGAAACTGGCGAAGATCAAGGAAAATGCTTAAATTCGGATTCACCGCCGAGAGCGCAGAGGGCGCAGAGAAGAAAAATTAAATCCTAAATACGAAACTCTGGACGAGTTAAAACGTTCAAAATTGATGATCGCGTAAAAAGCTTGAGAATTCGTTCTTTCGTCATTCCGGCGGAAGCCGGAATCCAGTATTTTCAGCACCTTAGAACTGATCTGGACTCCGGTTTTCACCGGAGTGACGACTTTTTACGAAACCATCAAGATGTGAAACCCTAT
>JAPLIW010000070.1 GCA_026388915.1 Deltaproteobacteria bacterium | reverse complement strand
AGCTCTGGAGCGCCAGCACCATGCCGGTAAAGGCCCCGGTAATCAGAACGACGGGAATGGATTTTATGCCCACTTCTTCGATCTGCTTCAGCAGGTTGCGGACATCCAGGGGAGGGCGAAAGATCCACCTGAAGATTTTCGCGGAGAAAATCATGACCCTTCCCGATTCCGCCAGGAAATTTAAGACCCATATCCCTACCATGTCAAAAAGGCTGAACATGTTTATCTCTTGATTGGAACCCTCTGCACTCCATCCGGGGCAGGGTGGAGGGTACGCTACCCTCTCCCCTTGCGGTACACCCGAGGAACTCTCTTGCCGATCCCGCACAGAACTTCGTAGGGAATGGCCTCGATCCATCCGGCCATTTCCACCGCGGTGATCTCCTCCGCCTCCTGCCTGCCCAGCAGCACAACCTCGTCCCCGGCTTTCACCCCGGGGACCTCACTTACATCTACCATAGTCAGGTCCATACAGACAATACCCGCGATCTTGGCCCTTCTCCCCCGGATCAGAACTTCGCCCCGGTTCGATAAACGCCGGCTGTAGCCGTCGGCATAACCCACCGGGAGGACGGCGATCAGCGATTCTCTCGGGCAGCGAAAAGTCCTCCCGTAGGAGACCGGGTCTCCCTTCGGCGCTTTCTTCAGCGAAAGGACGGCCGTCTTCCAGCGAAGAACGGGTCTCAGGGAAACCAGGTCGCACAGCGCCGGCGAAGGATGGTAGCCGTATATCATAAGGCCCGACCGGACCAGATTGAACCGGGCCGGCTCCAGCAGGGTGGTCGCCGCGCTGTTGGCCAGGTGGACGTAGCGCGGCTGGATCCCCTTCCGGCCGGCCAAGTCCAGGCAGCGGGTGAAACGGGACAACTGTTCTCGGGTGAAAGCCCGGTCCTCAGCCCCCTTTCCCTCAGCCACGGAAAAGTGGGACATGAGACCTTCCACCCGCAGTTTTTTCAAAGATCCCAGGACTTCGAGGGCCGCTTCCCATTGCCGCCAGGGAATCCCCAAGCGGTTCATTCCCGTGTCGATCTTCAGATGCACGGAGAGCCGCCGTCTTTCCTTCTCGGCCCGGGCGTTAAAGGCCCGGGCGATTTCCAGATCGTAAATCACCGGAATCAGCCGGTTGGCCGCAATCCGGTCGAATTCATCCGGATAAGTCCCGGCCAAGACCAGGATGGGGACGGCGGTCCCGGACAGGCGGAGCTGGATTCCTTCTTCCGTGGTAGCCACCCCGAAGATGCGGGCCCCCGCGGACTCCAGCTCCCGGGCCACTTCCGGCGCCCCATGGCCATAGGCGTTGGCCTTGACCACGGCCAGGACTTCGGCCCTGCCCCGGGTCAATTTCTTCAGCTGCCTCAGGTTGAACCGCAGGGCATCCAGGTCGATTTCCGCCACCGTCGGTCTGCTCATGGCCGCCCTCACTTCGTGGTCATGGTATAGACCCCGTCCCATTCCGCAGGCGGGGGGTTCTTCGAAAGGGCATCGCATCGTTCCAGGTAGAGCTTTGCCGGCCCGTCGTGGGGGAATTGGGCCAGCATCGCCTGGAACGCCTCCCGGGCCTTGGCCCAATTCCTCTTCCGGTATTCGCCCAGAGCGCCGTGGAAGGCCCCGGCCAGGGCCTGCTGATCCGCGGATGCGGTCTTCACCAGAGAGAGAAGCTCGTATATTTTTACCGGCCGATCCTTCCCCTTCACCCGCACCAGGTCCAGTTCCCTCCCCAGAAATTCTTCCTTGACCTTTTCAAAGGTCATCTCACTGGCGATGATATTGGTTCCGTATGTTTTGTTCAATCCCTCCAGCCTTGAGCCGAGGTTGACGCTGTCGCCCATCACCGTGTAGTCGAACCGCCGGTCGGAACCCATGTTTCCCACCACCATGGGGCCGGCGTTGACCCCGATCCCGATGTTCAGAAAGGGCATCCCCTCCGCGCTCCATTTCTTCTGCAACCGGTGAAGCTCCTCCACCATGTCCAGGGCGGTGAGGCAGCCGCGCCTCACGTGATCCGGCTGGTCCAGGGGCGCCCCCCAGATGGCCATGATGGCATCCCCCATGTACTTATCCAGGAGGCCGTCATATTTGAAGACGATGTCCGTCATCGTGGTAAGATATTCGTTCAAGAACTTGACCAGCCCCTCCGGGGTCATTCGCTCGGATATGGAGGTGAACCCCCGGATGTCGCTGAAGAGAACGGTCAGGTCTTTCTTCTCCCCCCCCAGCTTGAGCTTGTCCGGGTTCTGCAGCATCTCCTCCACCACCGAAGCGGTGAGATAATACTGGAAGGCTCCCCGGATTTTCTTTTTCTCCTTCTCCTCCGTCATGTACCGGTACCCGGTGACCCCCAGGTAGATGAACGCCAGGTTAAGGGTTGGATACGTCAGGTTCATCCAGACTCCCTTAGCCTCAAAAAGAATTTTCCCCAGGACTAGGATCGATATGAATAGCGCCCCTACGATGAGAGCTCCCCAGTGGGCCTTGACCCTTGGCAGAAGGGCCCCGAGAACCAGCCCCATGAAGAGGATGACCAGAATATCCACCAGGGTGATCCAGTTGGGCCGGTGGAGGAAGTGACCTTGGAGGATGGAGTCGATCACGTTGGCGTGGATCTCCAGTCCGGGAAAAACATGCTCGAAGGGAGTGACCCGCAGGTCGTAGATGCCGATGGCCGTGGCCCCCACCAGAACGATCTTGCCCCGGAAAGCCTTGTCGGGGGTCCGCCCGTAAATTACATCCGTCGCGGAATAGTGGGGAAAGGTCTTCTGGGGCCCGCGGTAGTTGATCAGCAGTCTCCCCTCTTCACTGGTGGGGATGGACAGTTTTCCCAGCCGTATCTGCTCCACCCCGAATTCGGCGATGCGCAGACCCAGGGGGGGATTCTCCAGGTATTTCTGCAGGACCGCCAGGGAAAGGGCGCAGTAATACCGGTCTTGGTACTTGATGACCAGCGGCGTCCACCGGACGGTTCCATCCGGGTCCGGGAAAATGTTGAAATACCCCGCTCCCTGGGCGGCTTGGGAAAGGACCGGAATGTTCACCTCGGGGTATTCGGCCTCAAAAAGGGGAACCCGGGCGGCCTGTTCGGAGGTGAATTTAACCACGTTGAAAGCCGTGAGGGGCGGCAGGTCTTTCGCCGGGCTCTTCTCTTTCTTCCCGGATCCCTGCCGGGGAGAGAAATGGAAGAAGTAGCCGAGGATGGCCCGTTGGGAGCGGGCCAGGGAGTCGGCCAGAATCCGGTCTGAGTCGGCCTTCTTCAGCGCCTCGCCCAGGTATCGCTCCAGGTCCGGGTTTATCAGCTTCAGATCGGCGACCTTCCGTTTTACGGCGTTGAGGCTCTTGAGCTCCGAATTCTCATCGGGCTCGGCCCAGACGATATCAAACCCCACCACCCTGGCCTCCGCTTTCACCAGGGCATCCAGAAGCTCGGCCATGCGGGTCCTCGGCCAGGGCCACCGCCCGAGTTCGTCCAGAGACTTCTCGTCGATCGTCACCAGGGCCACCCGGTCGCTGGTGGGAATCTTACCCCGGGAAAGAAAGCGCAGGTCAAGGGTTTTTAGTTCCAGAAGGTTCAGAAAGTGGGGGTCCAGGTAGTAAATGCCCAAGACCCCGAGGGTCAGCAGGAGGGCGATTTTAAACCCAGAAAGGTTGAGGAATTTCTTCAGATGTACGCCTTTCTCAATTTTATTAAGAGTTTACCAAATCCCTCCCCAAAAAACAACCATCCCACCAAAATGCGGAATGCGGAATTCGGATTGCGAAATAAAAAGCCTAATGGGACACAGATGAATTTAGCGCGGTAAAGCCGCAACCAAAAGTACCTAGAGTGCTAAAGTTAAAAACAGGGCTTTATCGCCTTTGACTCCGAACTCTGTAGGGGCGACCCGGCGGGTCGCCCCTACAAACTCCGAACTTTTTTGGACACGGATAAACACGGATGAAGCGTTAAGGACAAAAACGAACGTCTGGGGAAGCTTATTTGAGCTTGGAATGTTGTAAAGCTATTCTGATTCGTAGCATTTATACCTCTGGGCTCTCTGCGTAATCTGTGTAATCTGCGGATAAACGATTGGGGATTTAATTTCATATTGTTGGGTCTTGAAAACCTGGCCCCCCTGTGGCAGAATAATTTCAAATGGAATCATCAGAGAGCGCAGCGGCGCCGGCCGAAAACCGCCCGGTTTGTTTCGGCGACGAGATCAAGTTCATCGCTTACCTGGAGAATACCGGGGCCGATTGCGAGTGTGCCCGCTGCCCCAGCGAAAATGACTGCGGGGAGTTTATCCTCCTCAAGTGCTCCCGGGAGCTGACTTTCTAAAGTCCGCCTTCAGCCGGGAGTTGAAATTCTGAAGCCTGCGCGAGAGCCGACGTAGCTCAGTGGTAGAGCAGCCGATTCGTAATCGGCTGGTCGGGAGTTCAACTCTCCCCGTCGGCTCCAATAAAAACAAGGAGTTAATCTATATGCTGGTTAACTCCTTTTTTTTTGCTAACCTACAGCTAACACCAAGAGTGATCTTGGATGATATATTTGCTGCGAAATTCCATCCGGTTCATTTCTCAAATTCAAAAAGAGATCTATCCTGAATAATCTTCCTTCGCGGATGCATAAATTTATGTCCGTCCGCTTCGATCTTGATCCTCAATGTTTTTATTCTGGGTATTGTGACAACAACCTTCCCTACCCACCACCTCTTCCCCGGTACAATAGCCTTCCCCAGCCGCTTTCACTCCCACATCTCGCCCACCATCTCAGCCGGTTATCTTGATCTTCGCCCTTGTAGCCGGAT
>JAPLIW010000940.1 GCA_026388915.1 Deltaproteobacteria bacterium | reverse complement strand
GAGAGGGGAAGGGTGAATTTCTCCGGGTGGGGCCTCAAGCTTTTTGGGAATAGACCGGGCTTAAGAATTTTGTTTTTGGCCCTGCAATTTATATAACCAGAGCCTCTTGAAAAAGTCGGTCACTCCGTCATTCCGGCGAACCCCGGATCGGGTCCGGGGCAGGCGCCGGAATCCAGAATCGCTTGAAAAGCCTGGATTCCGGGTCGTGCTTCGCTTGCCCGGAATGACGATTTTCTAGTGCATTCAAGAGTTTTGCACGAGCCTCACCCGTGAGGAAATCCAAGAGCCGGGATTGCGGCAACCGGCAAGAAAAAATCGCCCGTGATTCAGTAACGATTCGGGATAGGCCGTTTCTTTCGCGGATTGAACGCCAAGAAGAAAGGAGAGGGAGAGTTTGAAAGATCATCCGGAAAAAAAGAAAAAGAACGCGGTGATTCGGATAAATCAGAACTGGTGCAAGGGTTGCTATATCTGTTTGGAGACCTGCCCCAAGAAGGTTTTCGACAAGTCCTCGGAAGTCAGCGAGAAGGGGGTTTTCCCCGTCGTCGTCGCCCGCCCCGAAGACTGCAGCTCCTGCCTCCAGTGCGAAATGCTCTGTCCGGATCTTGCCATCGACGTGAAGAAAGGGGAGTGAAGCATGGCCCTGCCATTCAAAAAAGTGAAGAGTTCGTTGACGCCGGGGTGGTATTTCATGCAGGGTAATGAGGCCGCCACCGAGGGGGCCATCGCGGCCGGCTGCCGGTTCTACGCGGGCTATCCAATTACGCCCTCCAGCGAAGTGATGGTGCGCATGGTCCAGCGCTTAGCCGACGTGGGCGGGGTCTTCGTCCAGATGGAAGACGAAATCGGATCCGTGGGGGCCTTGATCGGGGCTTCCTGGGCCGGGGCGAAAGCCCTGACCGCCACCGCCGGACCCGGAATCAGCCTGATGACCGAGGGGATCGGGTATGCCGTCATCACCGAAACCCCCTGCGTGATCATCGACGTCCAGCGCGCCGGCCCCAGCACCGGGCAGGCCACCCGCCCGGGCCAGGGAGATGTCATGCAGGTCAAATGGGGGGCCCACGGGGACAATGAGATTGTGGCCCTCGCCCCCTGGTCGGTCCAGGAAATGTACGAACTGACCATCAAAGCCTTCAATTTTTCCGAGCGGTTCCGGGTGCCCGCCTTTGTTCTGACCGACGAAGCCGTGGGGCATCTCCGAGAGACCTTAGTGATTTCCGAAGAGGTGGAGGTCTACGACCGTTTCAAGGCCCCCGGGCTGCCGCCTTTCGGCACGGACGATCCTCGGGGCGTTCCCCCAATGCCGGCCTTCGGAGAAGGGGAAAACCTTCTGGTTACCGGATCAACCCATGACCCGCAGGGGTTCCGCAAGACGGCCGATCCGGCCGCTCATGCGAAACTGACCGAGCGGTTGGTGCGGAAGGTCCGGGATTATAAGGAGGAAGTGATCCAGACGGAATCCTACTTTCTGGAAGACGCGGAATTCGGAGTCGTCTCTTTCGGGTTCACAGCCCGTGCCGCCATCCAGGCCGTAAAGACCCTGCGTAAGGAAGGCGTCAAGATCGGGATGCTTCGTCTGGTTTCCATCTGGCCGTTCGCCGGCGAAGCGGTGGCGGAACTGGGTCAAAAATGCCGGGCCGTTTATGTGCCGGAGATGAACCGCGGCCAGGTCGCCGGGGAGATCCGGAAATATACGACGCGACCCGTTATCCCTATTCCCAAGACCAACGGGGAGGTTTTCGAGCCGGCTGAGATCGTCGAGGCGATTCGGAGGAATATGCCATGAATGAAAAAATTTATCAGATGATCAACCCGCAGGCCTTCCCCACCCCCTTCTGTCCCGGGTGCGGACATGGCATCCTCATGAATGCGGTGCTCCGGGCCATCCTCGAACTGGAATATGACCTGAAAGATATGCTTTTCGTTTCGGGGATCGGGTGCGCGGCCTGGATCCCGAGCCCCCATTTTAAAGCCGACACCCTGCACACCCTCCATGGCCGGGCCATCGCCTATGCCACCGGGGCAAAGCTTTTCAACCCGAAATTGAAAATCATGATCATCAGCGGCGACGGGGACTTAAGCGCCATCGGCGGGAACCACCTGATCCACGCCGCCCGCCGGAACATGGATCTGACCGTGGTTTGCGCGAACAACGGGATTTACGGGATGACGGGCGGGCAGGTCGCCTCGACCACCCCCCTCGGCTCCCGGACTTCCACCACCCCCAAGGGGAACCAGGAGCCCCCTTTCGATCTCTGCAAGTTAGTCGAGGCCGCCGGCGCCACCTTTGTGGCCCGCCAGCCCGTGGTGACTCCCATCCCCCTGACCCGAACTTTGAAAAGGGCGATCGTTCATCGGGGATTTTCGTTCATCGATGTCCTCTCTCCCTGCCCCACCCAATTCGGGCGGCGAAACGCCTTTCGTACGCCTCATGACATGCTGGTTTCCCTGAAAAACACCTGTCTCTCCGTGGAAAAGGCCAGGACGATGAGCCCGGAGGACGTGAAAGGGAAAATCCTGGTTGGAGAATTCGTAAACCAAGGGGAAGGAGGGCAGTCATGATTCAAGTTCGCTTTGCCGGATTAGGGGGACAGGGAATCCTTCTGATGGGAGAGATCTTGGGAGAGGCTGCAGTTCTGGACAAAAAGTATGTCGGCCAGACCGCCTCCTACGGATCCGAGGCCCGCGGGTCGGCCTGCCGGTCCGATGTGGTCATCTCGGAATCCTGGATCGACTACCCCGAGGTCACCGAGGCGGATGTTCTCGCCTGCATGTCCCAAGGAACTTATGACCAGCTTAGCAAAAAGGTCAATCCCTCGGGGGGCATCATTTTCTATGATGCCCAGATGGTGAAAGCCACCCCTTCTTTGGCGGTGAAACAGGTCTCCATCCCGGCCACGGAAAAGGCCTTCAGCGAATTCAACAACCGGATGGTGGCGAACATCGTTCTTTTGGGGGCGGTCGTCAAGGCTGTCGGATTGGTTGAGGAGGATTCTTTGCTCAAGTCCTTGGCCAACCGGGTTCCTCCCTCTTTCTTGGATCTGAACCAGAAAGCCGTGAGGTTGGGGTTTGAACTGGGAAAAATCTGACTAAGCCCGATTCGGGATTGAAAAGGATGAGGAGGCGGGGGGTATCTTCCCCGCCCCATTCCCGAAGAAATCAGCGCCTTATGATTCCAATCCCGCCTTTGGCGGGCCCCCGGGCCCTGGAATCCCTTGGCCCTGGCGATACACCTTTCTTCAAAGAGCTATTGGTGGTTGAGGCATTCGAAGAAGGACTGAAAAGGGGAACCGCCTCGGTCAGAGTTAGAGGGCAGATGGTGGATATT
>JAPLIW010000168.1 GCA_026388915.1 Deltaproteobacteria bacterium | reverse complement strand
GACTTCCCGATCGGCTGCTTCTCGAACCCATGCCAGGAGTTCTTCCTCGGAAACCCATGACCGAATCTGGGCAGGTCCTTTCATCTCCTCACCTCCTGCCCAGATCATACCATTACTCTATATTTGATGTCAAATGAGTATTAAAAGGGCTAAAATGCTACAGTCTTAAAAACCAGTAACCAGTAACCAGCAACGAGCAACCAGCAACGTTTTATTATTCAAACCCTAGAACCCTGGATCCCTTCATCCCCACCTTCTTCTTCTCTTCCTCGATGACCTTCTGGCGGAGGAGTCTTCTCAGGATCTTGTTGGAGCCGGCTTTGGGCAGGGCGGGCCGGAATTCCACCTGGGTGGGAACCTTATATTTGGCAAGGTTCTTCCGGCAGAAGTCGAGAACCTCTTCTTCCGTCGCCGTTTGGCCGGGTTGGAGGACGATGAAGGCTCTTACCGTCTCCCCGCGATACCGGTCCGGAATTCCAACGGCCACGGCCTGGGCCACTTTGGGATGCTCCGCCAGCACCTGGTCGATATCCTTGGGGTAGATATTAAACCCGCCGGCGATGATCATGTCCTTTCTGACATCCAGGATGAAAAAATACCCGTCTTCGTCCATGCGGGCGATATCCCCGGTATAGAGCCAGCCGTTCTGAATCGTCCGCGCCGTCTCCTCCGGGCTCTTCCAGTAGCCCTTCATCACCTGGGGGCCATGGATGCAGAGCTCTCCAACCTCTCCCGGCGGGAGATCCTTTTTCCCCGTCTCCAGGTCCACGATCTTCGCCAGGGTATCCGGATAGGGGAGGCCGATGCTCCCCGGTTTGCGCTTTCCAAAGACCGGATTGCAGTGGGTGGCCGGAGAGGCTTCGGCAAGACCGTACCCCTCGGTCACCCGGGCACCGGTCAGCTTCTCAAAATCTTCCATGGGGTCCACGGCCAGCGGGGCCGCGCCGCTGTAACATACCCGCAAGCTGGAGAGGTTATATTTCTCCGCGCTCTTTTCCTGGGAAAGGGCCACGAACATGGTGGGCACGCCGGGGAAGAAGGTGGGGCGGTACCGCTTGATCGACTGCAGGGTGCCCATGACCTCAAAGCGGGGGATGATGACCATGGCCGCGGCCAGATAGATGGGCACGTTCATGGCCACGGCCATCCCGTAAACATGGAAGAAGGGAAGGACCGACAGGACGACTTCCTTTCCTTTTCGCGCCCGAACCACCCAGCTTCGGATCTGCAGGGTGTTGGCCACCAGGTTTCCATGGGTCAGGACAACTCCCCGGATCCCTTCGCTGATAGCCCCGGTGTACTGTAAGACCGCCTCATCTTCGGGCTCAACGGGGACGACTGAGATCTTTTTGGCGGCGTATTTTTCTAAAAGCGGCTCCAGGAGATAGATTCCCTTCTTTTTCCCGGAAGGGATGGCGAACTTGGGTTTCTCAAAAGGTTTCTTTACCTCCGCCCACTCCCGCAGGCAGGCCACTAGAATATTTTCCAATGAACTCTGGCCGGCAATTTCCGCGATCCGCGGAAAAAGCGGCTCGGCGACGATGAGGGTCCGGATCTCGGCATGCTTCAGGAAATGAAGGATCTCCCGCTCCACGGAAAGGGGATTCAGGGTGACAACGATGCCCCCGACTTTCAGGATGGCGTAATACCCGATGATGAAAGGAGGGCTGTTGGGCAGAAGCAAACCCACCCGCTCTCCTTTTCTGACTCCTAATGCCGTGAGGGCGCCGGCGAGGGAATCGACCTTCTCCTGCAGCTCCCGGTAGGTGAATTTCTTTCCGGCGAAGATCAAGGCCACATTCTGGGGAAA
>JAPLIW010000614.1 GCA_026388915.1 Deltaproteobacteria bacterium | reverse complement strand
TGCCCTTCCCTTCTCCGGAAGTCCCGTCCATGGCTTTCGTATAGCCTACCTCCGGGAAGGGAACTCCTCCCTCCACCTGGTGGGAAAAACCTTCCAGATGGCAGGCGCCGCGGTTCGAGGTGGCCCAGCTCAAAGCCAGGCTCACCGTCGGGGTAGGGTTGGACAGGGAGACTTCCACCCCTTTGGAATGAAGAGCAAAGTGCTCGGTCTCCTTCCCCAACGCTTGGGATGCTTTTTCCACCCCATCGGCAAAAATGACCCCGATCCCCTGACGCCTGGCGATCTTCTCCATGAGGGCGCCGACCGCCTGGGCGTTTCCCCATTGCAGATCCAGACCGTCATTTTCCTTGAGGTAGCCCCGAAGGTAGGATTCAATGGCAAAAGCCACGGCGATTCCCGTGGACATGCTGTCCAGCCCCAGGTCATTGCACAAAAAATTCAAGTGAATCAAAGATTTCAAGTCGTCATTCAGAACCAGGGAGCCGAAGGCGCCCAGGGTTTCATACTCCGGCCCATGGCCCAATACGCCGGCATAGGGGCCATCCGTTCCCTTTACCTCTTTTCCGCACCGGATGGGGCAGGAGAAGCAGCCGTAATGTTTTTCCAGGTACTTGGAAACCAAGGCCGGGCCGGCGATCTTTTTGGCCTTGTCCCAGTGGGCCTGGGAAAAATTTTTGATCGGCAGGACCCCTGCCGCTTCCTTGGATTCAATAACCCCGGCCGTGCCGAATTTGCTCAGCCCTTCCACGAATTTCAAGTTGGGAAGGAATTCCCTCGTGGCTTCCTGCAAGATTTTCAGGTCCGCGATGGATGGCCTTTGATCCCCTCTCACCACCACCGCCTTTAAATTCTTAGACCCCATCACCGCCCCGGGGCCGCTCCGCCCCATGACCCGGGCCTCAGCGCCCCCGGTTATGACGCTTGCCATGCAACTTAGGGTTTCTCCCGAAGGCCCAATGGCGGCAACCCGCGCTTTCGGGTCGGTTTGCCCCGCCAATTGTTCCGTGGTTTCGAAGGTTCCTTTTCCCCAGAGAGCTTTCGCACTCCTGATTTCCGCCCCTTTGGGAGTCACCCACAGATAAGAAGGCTCTTTTGCTTTGCCGGTAATGATGAGCCCGTCGAACCCGGTAAATTTCAGCTCCGGCCCCCAATACCCGCCGGCGTTGGCTTCCCCCCAAATCCGCAGGGGCGACTTGGTGCAGAGGGAAACACGGCACCCGCAGGGCACGGGGATTCCGGTGAAGAGGCCGGTCATGAAGATCAGGGGACTTTGCGGGTGAAAAGGATCGAGGGAAGAATCGAAGCGGTCCAAAAGAATGGAGGCGGCCAGCCCGCTTCCGCCGAAGTATTTGCGCAGGGCCTCTTCCCCATATTCGGTTACTTTTGTTATCCGGGTGGAAAGATCCACTTCGAGAATTCGATAGGAGAATCCAGCCACGGTGAGCTCCTTCAAAAAAAACATTCACCACAGAGGCACAGAGAACACAGACATATATAAATATGAAAAAATTCAGCTTCTTTTTTTAATTAGAATAAAAAGTCTTCTCTGTGAACTCTGGCCTCTGTGGTGAAAACGTCTTTACGTCCTTGGGCAGGCTTTATGGAATTTATCCTCCGGACAGGATGGGCATGATGGCCACGCAGTCCTCATTGCGAATCAGGCTGTCAAGATGACCCACTTTCTGGTTGATGAGGATAATGATATTCGTTTCAGGAAAAGAGGGGGGCAAAATCTCCCTCAACGCTACGGGCTTCTCCAAACTCATCTCTTTTGCCCGGGCGCCGACGATGTCTGCCAGGTAGCCGAAAAACTTGAGCTCAGCCAACTTGCCCCAGGATCTCCTTTGAAACACCCTTTAATCCAAGACTTTCTAAGGTTTCTTTCAAGGGGATTCCATTCTGATCCCAGCCCCGAAGTTCATAATACCACGAGAGCATCTGCTCATATTTTTCCCTGTCGACCTTAATTCCTTTCATCTTTCCACCCGAATGGGGCTCCTCAAACCAGCGTTCGGGGGGATAGTCCCACTTCCGGCCGAATGAAGGGACCTCCCTTATCCAAAAGGCTCGGATCAAGTTATAGATCCGGTCGCCAAGCCTGTAAATATCCTCCCAGCTCTTTTTTTCTCCGGTAATCGCTTCAAGGTATTCAGGGTACCAATCGATGCCAAAACTGACCTCCACCCAGGGAAGCCTGCACACGGTTGCCGATTCAAAGAATCCCCCGCGGATTCTCTGGAACTCAATAAGCTTCTCAACTTTTGGTTTGTTATAGGAGAGTCGATCATTGGCGATCTCCCAGGAGATGATCCAGGCATCCTTATGGTGGCCTCCAATCGGGGAGGTCCCAAAGGCGAGGGCCATACCAGGGCAAGCTTGACAATTGTAAGCGGAGATCTCCAGTCCCTTCACCTGCATGGCCCACTTTTGAGAGCCCTTCCCGATGGTCTCAGAGGCCGCCTTGACGCCGTGAGAAAAGAGCTTCCCAAGCCCCTCTCCCTTTCCAATCTCCAGGGTCAGCTTCTGAGCGGCTTCAAAATCCCCCCATTTTATCTTTTCGGTTATGAATCCTCTCTCCGAAGCCTCCATGAGAAAACCGATACAGCTCCCCAGGGAAATCGCATCTAAACCCCATTCATCGGCCATCCGATTCAACAGCGCCACCTTGGGCAGACTCCCCAGGCCGATGTTCGGTCCGAGCATGGCCACGTTTTCATAGTCGAGTTCCGCCTCTTGACCGCTCGAATCCTTGATAATATGCCCACACTGCATGTTGCACAGGGGACAACCCTTACGCCCTGCATGCAGTTTTTCAACCACATAGCCGTCCATTTCCTTGGAAAACTCAAAGACGCCTTCCCTATAGTTATAGGTGGGAAGGCACGCATTTTCATTGGCCCATTCAAAGGCCTGCATGGTCCCCTGTTTCATCCAGAAGTCGTAGCTCTCCTTGGCCTTGATCTCTGCATATCCCTTTTTACCCATCTCCTTTAGTTTGTTATCATCAAAGTTGCCGACACTCCCGGTCCCCTTTATAACGACGGCCTTCAGTTTCTTGGACCCCATCACCGCGCCCATTCCGGGCCGCCCTCCCGCTCTTCCTTTCTGAGACATCACGGTTGAAATTCGGACCAGGTTCTCGCCGGCAGGCCCGGTGAGAAGGATTCCCGAATTCTTCCCATGTTTCTTCTCCAGGAGGTCTTGCGCCTCAAAGGTATTCTTGCCCCACAAATCGGAAGCCCCAACGATCTTGACCTTTTCATCCTCAATCAAAAGGTAGCAGGGCTTCTCCGATTTCCCCTCAACCACTAAGACATCATACCCTGCCTTTTTCAGGTGTACGGAGGCCATGGTTCCAATATTTCCGTCCCCGTACCCTCCCGTAAGCGGGCTCTTCGAGGCAATCACCATCTTTCCTGAACTGGGAATCGCCTGCCCGGTTAAAGGACCCGTGGCGAAGATGATCTTGTTCTTCTCGGACAGGGGGTCAACATGTCTTACCTCATCCCACAAGAGCTTAACAGCAAACCCCCGCCCCCCCAAAAAATCTCTCTTCATGGAATCGGAAATCTCCTCTTTCGAAACCTCTCCATTAGAAAGGTTCACTCTTAGCAATTTTCCAGCATACCCTTTCATCGCTCGATCTCCTTTTCTGTCATAGCGATTTCTTAGAACCAGCGACTTTGGAAGCGGGTTGTTTTACCGGGAGCTTCGCCCAGGAGTTATAAAGCCAATTTCTAATTTCCATAAGGTAAACCCCCGACTCTGCCGGGGGACTCCCAGAGTTTGACATTTCCGGGATGCTTGGGTTGTGGCCCGGGGGCAAGGAGCTTCTGTGCAAAAAGCATCGGCCGGGCTGGCCCTCTTCCTGGAGGCTTCGACCGACTTCCGCAAGATGCGGCGGGCCGATCGGGCGACCGGCCGGTCGCCCCTACAAGGAGAGAACCCCTTCATCGGAGGTTCAAAGGGTGGCCCGCCTCGTCCATGAAATGGAAGCCGCCTCATGGTTTTTGCGCAGAAGGTCCTTGCCCCTGGGCCTGGCACCCGACCCAAGGCCACCTTTAGCTGGTACCCATTTCAATCCGCTTTGAGCGGTTCACTGTTTTTCATACCTCCGGCTCTGCCGGAGGTCATGATTTTGCGGCTGAATTCCCGCATCCGACTCTCACTTGTCTTTCTTCTTTTTTGCGCCGGGACTCTGTCGAACCAGCAATACGACTCCAGCTTTTCCCGCAGTATCCAGGTAAGAAAACCCACTCCCATCTTCCCGTCTTCCGCTGCTGAGAACCTTAAGTCCCAGCTTCTTGAGTTCGGCTTCCGAATCGTCGACGTCATCCACCACAAAACCGAGGTGATAGACCCCTTCTCCTTTCTTTTCTAAAAAATCTTTATAATGACTTTTCCCTTCGCCCGGCTGGATCAATTGAATCTGGATGGGGCCGATCTGAACCACTTTGATTTTTACGTTATGGAAGCCAACCTCATCCGGGACGTCGAGCTTGATATATTCTTTCAAAGGGGGATAGTCTCTAAAAGGGCCAACACCGATTGAAGTGTAAAATTTGATCGCCTCATCCATATTTCTCACCACAATCGCAATGTGATGAAGATTGGAGAAAGGCGATTTCTTATTTCTATTGCTCTTTATCATTTCCCTCCTCCTTTGGGAAGCCATTAAATACTTCCTTTACATCCCGAGGTAGGCTTTGCGAATGCTGTCGCTCTTCAGAAGGTCCGCTCCCGTGCCTTCTTGGACAATGGAGCCGGTCTGTAGAACATAGGCCCGGTCGGCAAGCTCCAGGGCGTCCTTTACCTTTTGTTCCACGAGAAGAATGGTGGTTCCGTTTGAGCTGATCCGCTTGAGAATCTCGATCACCTTTACGGACAGGGAAGGCATCAGCCCCAAAGAGGGTTCATCAAGCATCATGAGCTTGGGTTTAGACATGAGGCCCCGGGCGATGGCCAGCATCTGCTGTTCTCCACCCGACAAGGTTTCTCCCCGCTGGTCTTTTCTTTCCTTGAGAATGGAAAAGAGGGTATAGATTTCCTCCAGACTTTTTTGGACCTCTGATTTAGAATCCCGGGTGTGCGCCCCTACCAGCAGGTTGTCCGAAACCGACAGCTTTGCAAATATTTTCCTGCCTTCGGGAATATGGGAAATCCCGGCAGAGGTGATAGCATATGGGGGCAGGGTATCGATCCTTTTCCCCAGGAAAATAATTTCCCCGCTCAGGGGGCGAAGGAGCCCGGAAATGGTCTTCAAAAGGGTCGATTTCCCGGCGCCATTGGAGCCGACGATGGAAACCATCTGTCCTTCTTCCACCTTGAAAGAGACCTCGCGGATAACCGGCACCCCTAAGTAGCTTACGCTGATCTTCTTCACCTCAAGCATGGTAAGGCCCGCCCAGATAAGCCTCGATGACTCGAGGGTTCTTGACGATCTTTTCCGGAGTGTCTTCCGCGATTTTCTTGCCGGAGTCGAAAACCACCACCTTTTCGGAGATGGACATGATCACTTCCATGACGTGCTCGACCACGATCAGGGTGATGCCGCGGTCACGGATCTTTTTAATCAACTCGATGGCCTCGATCGTTTCCGTGGCATTGAGACCCGCCATGGCTTCATCCAGCATGAGGAGATGCGGTTTGGTGGCTAATGCCTTGGAAATTTCCAGGCGCTTGTGGTCGGCAATGGTCAGATTGCCGACCAAAGAGTCTTTCTTTTCGTAAAGTCCCGTGAATTTCAAGATCTCCATCGTCTCCCGATAAGCCTCGGCCGAATTCGCCGTGCGGCAGAATGCTCCGACGATGACGTTTTCCCAGGTCGCCATTTCCCGGAATACCTGGACGATTTGAAAGGTCCGGGCTAAACCAAACCGGCAGATCCGGTTCGGACGCATTCCCGTTATGGGATGGCCATCGAATTGAACCGCCCCGTTTTGCGGAGTGAGATAACCCGTCAGGCAATTAAAAAAAGTGGTCTTGCCCGCGCCATTGGGCCCGATGAGCCCGATGATCTCTCCTTTGCGCACGGAAAGACTGACGTCATCCACCGCGGCCAGGCTGCCAAATTTCATGGTTAGGTTTTTCACATTGAGAATTTCCATACTATGATTTTCCTGTCTTGCGAAGGAATCCAACCAGCCCCTGGGGCTGATAAACGGAAATGAATAGGATCAAGGCTC
>JAPLIW010000081.1 GCA_026388915.1 Deltaproteobacteria bacterium | reverse complement strand
TTTGAGCGGGTGCGCATCGACGGGAAGATCTTCTCCGCCTCCGAAGCGCCCAAGCTGGACCGGTACCTGGTTCACGACGTGGAAGCAGGGGTTAGCCGGAGAAAGATCCGCCGCGGAGAAAAAGAAGATATTCGTTCCGAGGTCGAGCGGGCCCTGGAGGCGGGGGGGGGCATGATGATCGTGGCCCGGGTGGAGGGGGAGGGGGAAGAGTTTTATTCCACCCGCCAGTCCTGCCCGCAATGCGGCGCAGGCCTGCCGGTCCCCGACCCAAGGCTCTTCACCTGGAGCCAGAAGTTCGGATCCTGCCCGGTCTGTGAAGGCTCCGGCCTGGCCTGGGCCGCATCCGAGGACAACGGGGATCCTCCGCCGTGCCAGGCCTGCGGCGGGACGCGGCTGCGCCCCGAGGCCCTGGCCATCCGGGTCCAGGACCGGAACATCGGGGAGATTGCCCGGCTGCCCATCCGGGAAGCCAGGTCGTGGGTTCAAAATCTAAAACTCATGCGGCAGGAGGTGAGCCGCAGGATCTTACCCGAGCTGATCAGCCGACTCACCCTCCTCGAAGACCTCGGGGTGGGGTACCTGACTCTGGACCGGGCCACCGGCACCCTATCCACGGGTGAGGCCCAGCGGATCCGGATCACGGCCGAGCTGGCCTCCAACCTGCGGGGGGTCTGCTACGTCCTGGACGAGCCCACGGTGGGGCTTCATCCCCGGGACACGGAAGCACTGCTGAAAGCCCTCTCCGGCCTTCGCGACCGGGGAAACACGGTGGTGGTGGTGGAGCATGAGGAATCGGTTATCCGCTCCGCCGACCACGTGATCGATATGGGCCCGGGGGCCGGGCGGGATGGGGGGCGGGTGGTGTCCACCGGATCTCCGCGGGCTCTGCAGCGTTCCCGGAAGTCGATCACCGGGAGCTGGCTCCGGGGGGACGGCAAATCGCCGGAATGGGCCAGACATTCCCTGGAAGGGGCGGAGCGCCTCACCGTCGTGGGGGCGAACCTCCACAACCTGAAGAAGGTTAACGTGGAAATCCCTCTGGGGCGGCTGTTGTGCGTTACCGGAGTGAGCGGGTCGGGCAAATCCACCCTCATCCGGGACGTGGTGTACCGAGGCCTGAAAGCGAAACTAACCGGCAGGCCCCTTCCGCCGGTGCTCCGGGATTTGAGAGGATGGGAGAAGATCCAGCATGTCAAAGAGGTCGATGAATCGCCCATCGGGCGGACGCCGCGGTCGGTCCCGGCCACTTACGTGGGGATCATGGACACCCTGCGGGACCTCTTCGCCCAGACTCCGGACGCCCGGGCCAGGGGATACCGGGCCAACCGATTCTCTTTCAACGTGGGCGGGGGGCGATGCGAACGGTGCGAGGGCCACGGACGGCGCAAGGTGGAGATGCCGCTCCTGCCGGTGGTTTACATCCCCTGCGATGCCTGCGGAGGAAACCGGTACAACCCCGACACCCTGGCCGTGACCCTCAAAGGGAAGAACATCGCCGACGTCCTCCACATGACGGTGGATGAGAGCGTCATTCTGTTCGAGGCCTTTCCCCACCTGGTCCGGCCACTGCGGTTTCTGGCGGAGATCGGCCTGGGCTATCTCCAGCTGGGGCAGCCGAGCCCGACCCTGTCCGGCGGCTAGGCGCAGCGGACCAAACTGGCCGCAGAGATGGCCAACGGGGGCAACGGCCGGTCTTTCTACGTCCTGGACGAACCAACCACCGGCCTCCACATGGCCGACGTGGCCAAGCTCCTGGCCGGTCTGCAGCGGCTGGTGGAGCGGGGCGACACGGTGGTGGTCATCGAACACGACCTGGATGTGGTAGCCGCGGCCGACTGCATCATCGACCTGGGCCCGGAAGGGGGAGAAGAGGGGGGACGGGTGGTGGCCTGGGGCCCGCCCGAGGAGATTGCCCGGTCGAAGGACTCACGCACGGCCATTTACCTGAAGGAATATTTTCGCCGGAGGCGCTGGACGAAGATGAAGGAAACAAATAGAATTCCGTAAGAGCGTAGGGTGCGTTCCCCGAAGGCACCGCTTGGGCCGTGAGCGCAGTTGGGGCAATTCATGAATTGCCCCTACAGGGGGAGGCATCCCGCGTAGGGGCGGTTCGCGAACCGCCCCTACAATCTTGTTCATCATGCCCGGAAAGGAGGAAGGAAAATGAAGAAGGGATCCATGTTGCCGAAGCATTATTCCACCGTCATGTCCAAGCATCCCAAGTTGAACCGGGCGGTCCAGGCCCTGGGAAAGGCGCTGCGGGAAGAAGGCCCCCTGGATGAAAAAACCGCCCAGCTGATTCAGCTGGCCGCCGCCGCCGGCATCCGCTCCGAAGGGTCCGTTCACAGCCACGCGAAAAGGGCCCTGGCCGCGGGAGCTACCCCGGAAGAGGTCCGTCACGCCCTGTTTCTTCTCGTCACCACCATCGGTTTCCCCACGGTCATGGCCGCCCTTTCCTGGGTCAGCGATGTGATGAAAAAGAAACGCTGAAAAAAAGAGTAGGCTCTGTAATTTGGTAACCTCTTAGCTCTTTGAAAAAGGTTACTTTGACCTTTTGAAAAAATTGGCCAGAAATCCCCCCTGCCCCCCTTTGCAAAGGGGGGTTGGGGGGGATTTCAGCGATGGGTATCCTAAATTGATACGGAATTTGCAATTTCGACAGGAGGGATTCCCCGACTATGACGGAACTCTTGATTCGGGAAAAAAGGATTAAATCCATTCTTTCGAAATCGGGAATCCCCGGGGTCGACTACTGCCTCAATCCCTACGTGGGCTGCGCCCATGGCTGCAAGTACTGCTATGCCACCTTCATGAAGAGATTCACCGGGCACACCGAGCCCTGGGGAACCTTCGTGGACATCAAAATGAATGCTCCGGAGGTTCTTCAGCGGCAGTTAAAAAGGACCGCCCGGGGCTACGTTATGCTCAGTTCCGTCACCGACCCCTACCAGCCGCTGGAGAAGGAATACGGGCTGACCCGCCGATGCCTGGAAATCCTTTTGAAGCATCAGTTTCCCGCGGGCATCCTCACCAAGTCTCCTCTCGTTCTCCGTGATTTGGATCTGATCCGGCAGTTCGATGATATTGAGGTGGGGATGACCATCACCACCGAGGATGAGGGAATCAAGAAGATCTTTGAGCCCGGGACCCCGCCGATCACGGCCCGGATTCAGGCGCTGAAAGAACTCCACGATCAAAGAGTCCGCACCTACGCCTTCATCGGCCCCCTGCTGCCCCAGAATCCCGAAGTACTCGCCGGGAAAATAAACCCTCATGTTGATTCCGTGCTGGTTGACCGGATGAATTATCTAAACAAGACCATCGGCCTATACCGGAGGTATCATTTAACCGAATGGCTCGAAGAGGATCTCATCGATGATATTCTCCATCGCCTAAGAAAAGGGTTCTCCGGCAAAGAAGTGAATATTTGTTAGAGATGATTTCCGGTTGACTTTTCTCGGGAGTTCCGAATATCGTTACCCTGCACCCTAGCAACCCCACCTCTTTTCAAGGAGGGTCCCATGTTCAAAACCGCCATCACCGAGATGTTCGGCATCAAATACCCGATTATCTGCGGGGCCATGATGTGGCTGTGCAAGCCTCCCCTGTGCGCCGCCGTTTCCAACGCCGGGGGGATGGGGAACCTGACCGCCGGTAACTACACCACGGAGGAAGAGTTTCGCGGCGCCATCCGGGAGACCCGCCGCCTGACCCAGAAGCCCTTTATGGTGAACATCACCCTCCTGCCTTCGATCCGGCTAACCCCGGAGCATTACCGCATGTATTTCAAAGTGTGCGCGGAGGAAAGAGTGTCGGGAATCGAATTCTCTGGAACCCCGGTGGACAAGGCTGCGGGAATGCAAACCATTGAGGGACTCAAGAAGGCGGGGGTAAAGCTTTTCCACAAAGTGGGTTCCGTTCGCCACGCGGTTCATGCGGAAAAGGTAGGTTACGATGGGATCTATGCCGCCGGGATCGAGGAGGGAGGACACCCGTTGAACGATGATGTGACCGCAATGGTCCTGATTCCGCGGATCGCGGAGTCGGTTAGAATCCCGGTCGTGGCCGTTGGCGGGATCGCCGACGGACGCACCATGGCCGCAGCCCTGACCCTGGGAGCCCAGGGGGTCATGATGGCCAGCCGCTTCATTGCCACCCGGGAATGCCAGGTCCACGAAAATATTAAAAATGAACTGATCCGGAGGCAGGAGTTCGAAACCGTATTATTCGGAAAGTCCATCGGCCTCCAGGGGCGGGCTATCAAGAACAAGGTGATTGACGAGATTCTTTCCATTGAGAGAAAGGGAGGGGGCCTCAAGGAACTCATCCCGCTCATGGGAGGGGAGAGGATCAAGGAAGCCTGGGAGGGGGGAAACGTGGAAAGCGCTCCCCTGATGGTGGGTCAATCCATCGGCCTCATCAAGTAAATATTCACCTGCCAGGAACTCCTCGACACCATGGCCCGCGAGGCGGCATCATGCTTGGCCAAAGCGAAACAGATGGTCCTCCCATAACAGCCCGGGGAAAAGGACGGCCAGTGGAATTTACCGAGAGAAAAAGGGTTGGATTTTTGATAGAATGAAATCTGGCAGAAAGAGAAGTCAGTACCTTCATCCCCCCTCCGAGGAGGCTT
>JAPLIW010000279.1 GCA_026388915.1 Deltaproteobacteria bacterium | reverse complement strand
GAGGATTTGGCCAAGGCCATGCTGGAGGACTGGTATTTCTGGCAGGAAAGATTGCAGCAGATGGTGCTTGAAGGGAACTCACCCTGGTTTGACAATATCTTGACCAAGGATGTGAAAGAAACGAGGGATGATCTTTTCCATAAGGCCGCGCAGATCGCCTCAGAGAAGCTCCGGTCTTCCCTCGGCCAGGACCCAAAGGAATGGAAATGGGGAAAAGTTCATACCATCGAGTTTGTCAGCCCCATACGCCGGGAAGGGTTCGGCAAAGGTTTGCTGGGCGATGGCCCTCATCCCTTCCAGGGCTCGGGAGAGACCCTCCACCGGGCCATTTTTGCCTTCCGCGATCCCTTTAGGGTGACCTATTCGGCCTCTTTGAGAATGGTGGCGGATTTAAGCGACGACGACAAGATCCTGGCGGTGTTGCCGGGAGGGGTTTCCGGCCGCATCTTCCATCCCCATGCCAAGGACCAGATCAAGGCCTTCATCAATGGGGAGAAAGTGTACTGGTGGTTCAGCGACAAGGCGATTCAGGAGCACAAAAAAGCTACCCTTCTCCTGAAACCCCGATAAGTCTGAGTTCCTGAACGCAGGAAGATTCTCTTGGGCCAAAAGGCGGGATTCCTATCCCTGCCCATGTACAATTCTTAGCTTTCCTCGTGGAAAATTAAAACCGTGACGGTCATTCTCTCCCCCCGGAATCACAGGGCTTCATTTGAGGTTTAAAAGAAAATTGCCGGCGCAGGTTCCTTGGGCGTGCATCATGCATTTTCCCACCGGAGGATCGATGGTGTATTTGATTCCCAGGCTGTCAATCCAGCACGCCACCCGGTAGATCACCCCGCATTCGTAATCCTCGATGACCCCGATATTTTGCATGCCCCGGTAAGCAAAACACTGCTGGGGCACGAATTCCCAGTGGAAGACATTTTTTTCGGGAAAAGTCATCCTGGCGTTCATAAAATCGGCGATGAGCAACTCGAACCCGCCGGAAAAGAGGTTTTTGAATTCCTCGAAGGTTTCTATTTTTTCTATTCCCAGGAGCTTCTTGAGTCTCTTCATCTCCAGGGGAGCCAGCGATTGAATGGCCGCCTTGTTGAGTTTGTTGGTCTTCTCGATCCCGAACTCCTTCTGGCAATGGTAGAACCACATCCCATCATGGCTCATCCAGCCTTTATTCAGAAGGTCGGTGATTTCTTTAAGGGTGAGATCTTTAGTCGATTTCATGGCTGGCCTCAATAGATCTATAATCCTCCCCTCTTTCCCAAATCGTGGGAGGCCTTTCTCTCGCCCGCTTCGCTCGAGGCCGCAGAGAGCGCAGAGAAAGAAAAAAATCTGCTTTCGGGGTGGTATTTAAAGGGGGCCTAAACTCTGCGTTCTCTGCGGCCTCTGCGAGAGACAACTGTTTTCTTTTTCTTGTTCTTTGCGCTATGCCCCCTGCTCTCTGCTCTATGCTTTTCCCTCATAGGTCCGGCTCCTTCTGGGGTTTAGTGTGCAGGGAAGAGAGGTTTTGGAGGTGGGGAAAAAATCCTGATTTGCCATTGAACTTCACCAGCCTTCCCCCTCGTCGGAAAAGGGAAAGAGATCCGAGCAACAAGCAGAAATACGGACCCTTGCGGCTTTCGACGTCGCTCTGCTTGAAAAGATAGCCGGCTTCAGTCAGGATTGGACGTTTGAACAATAGACTTATCCCCTAGCCTTGTCAAGCCCCAACAAAATGGCAAAAAATACTCGGGAAGAAGGGGCGAGAAAGATCGGGTTGTCTCCGGAGACTCATTTATGATATAAATCATTGGGCCTGGCGGGAAAGGTTCCTATTCTGAATTTTTAATCTTTCTCACCGCTTTCTCCCCTTGAAACGGTACTGGAAGCGAATTTTCTGCGACGGAGGCTGCGCTGGAATGGATAAAGACGGACTTCACCTGGGATTGGACATTGGATCGGTAAGCGCCAAGACGGTTTTGATCGATGAGGATATGAATGTCGTTGAAGAGCATTACACCCGTACCAAGGGTCAGCCGCTGGATACGGTCCTCCGGGTCCTGACCGACATCCTAACCCGGGTCCCCGCGGAGAGGATTCGGAGCGTTTCCGTAACCGGCACCGCCGCCAAACTGATCGCCGGCCTCCTGGGGGGGGAATTCGTCAATGAAGTCATCGCCCAGGCAAGATCAACCAGCCATTTTCACCCGGAGGTGAAGACGGTCATCGAGATGGGGGGGGAGGATTCCAAGCTCCTCCTGATCGACACCACCCCGGGCAACGGCGATTACCGGATCCAGGACTTCTCCATGAACACCATCTGCGCCGCCGGCACGGGTTCCTTCCTGGATCAGCAGGCCAACCGCCTTAAGTACACTATCGAAGAATTCAGCCAGCTGGCCCTCAAATCCAAGAACCCTCCCCGGATCGCCGGCCGGTGCAGCGTCTTCGCCAAGAGCGACATGATCCACCTGCAGCAGGGGGCCACGCCCGACTACGACATCGTGGCCGGCCTCTGCTATGCCCTGGCCCGGAACTATAAGTCCAACATCGCCAAGGGAAAGAATATGGTCACCCCCGTCTCCTTCCAGGGCGGGGTGGCCGCGAACCTGGGAATGCGCAAGGCTTTCTTCGACGTGCTGGAACTGAAAGAGGGCGAGTTCATCATTCCCAAGCACTTCGTCTCCATGGGGGCCATCGGGGCCGCCTTCCTGACCATGGAAAATCCGGCCAAGTGGAAGAAATTTGGAGGGGTGGAACGTCTGCGGGATTACGTGAGCCGGCCGGTCACTTCGGCTAAAACGCTCGAACCCCTCTTCCTATCCGAGCACCACAAGAAAGAAGCCGCCTGGGAGCCCCTGCGTAGCACTCCGGACGGGAAGAAGATCCCCGCTTACTTGGGCATCGACGTCGGTTCCATCTCCACCAACGTGGTGGTTACCGATGAGAGCATCAAGGTTCTGTCCAAGCGCTATCTCATGACCGCGGGCCGTCCCATTGAGGCCATCCGCCAGGGTCTGAAGGAAGTGGGCGACGAAGTGGGCCACCTGGTGGAGATCAAAGGGGCCTGCACCACCGGGTCCGGCCGCTATCTCACCGGCGACTACGTGGGGGCCGATGTGATCCGCAACGAGATCACCGCCCAGGCCACGGCTGCGGCCTTTATCGATCCGGAGGTGGACACCATCTTTGAAATCGGCGGGCAGGACTCCAAGTACATATCGCTGGAACACGGCGCCATCGTGGACTTCGAGATGAACAAGGCCTGCGCCGCCGGAACCGGATCCTTCCTGGAGGAACAGGCGGAAAAAATAGGCATCTCCATCAAAGAGGAGTTCGGCAATCTGGCCCTGGGCTCCAAATCCCCCATCTCCCTGGGGGAACGGTGCACGGTCTTCATGGAATCGGACCTCGTCCACCATCAGCAGAAAGGGGCCAACCGGGACGACCTGGTGGCCGGCCTCTCCTACTCCATCGTACTGAACTACCTCAATAAAGTTGTGGGAGACAAAAGGGTCGGCAACAAGATCTTCTTCCAGGGCGGCACGGCCTTTAACAAGGGCGTGGTGGCCGCCTTCGAGAAGGTGACCGGGAAAAAGATCATCGTCCCCGAGCACAATGAAGTCACTGGGGCCATCGGCTGCTGCATCCTAGCCCGGGATGAGAACCAATCCGGCAAGACCCATTTCAAGGGCTGGGACCTGAGCAACCGGCCCTACGAGCTGACCTCCTTCGAGTGCAAGGAATGCCCCAACCGCTGCGAGATCCGCAGGGTCACGATTCAGGGGGAGAAACCCCTCTTCTACGGCAGCCGTTGCGAGAAGTACGACGTCGACCGCACCCGGAAGCGGCGCGACGACATGCCCGATTTATTCAAGGAGCGCGAAGAGGCGCTCATGGCCTCCTACGTGGAGGAAAAGCCCGTCCCGGAGGATGCCCCGGTGATGGGCATCCCCCGCATGCTCAACTTCCTGGAGATCATGCCGTTCTGGAAAGCTTTCTTCACCGCGCTGGGGTTTCGCCTGGTCTTTTCGGACACGACCAACAAGCGCCTCATCGCCAAGGGGGTGGAGAAGATCGTGGCCGAGACCTGCTTCCCCATCAAGGTGGCCCACGGCCATCTTCTCGACCTGATGGAAAAAGGGGTGGACACCATCTTCCTCCCCAGCATCATCACCATGCCCCTTTCCCATCCCTCCTTGGACCGCTCTTTTGTCTGTCCCTACATTCAGGCTTTTCCCTACTCCATTAAATCCGCCATCGACTTCAAGGCCCGCGGGGTGAAGGTCCTCTCCCCGGTGGTACACCTGGGGGCGGAACGCAAAAGTCTGGAGCAATCCCTGATCAACATGGGCAAAGAGCTGGGCAAGGATGCGGACGAGGTCCTGCAGGCCATCGACAAGGCCGAGGCGGCGCAGGGGAGCTTCATTGCTTCCATGAAGCGACGCGGCCGGGAAGTCCTGCAGAACCTGAAAGAGGGCGAAAAGGCCATGATCATCGTCAGCCGCCCTTACAACGGCTGCGACCCGGGCGTCAACCTGGGCCTTCCTTCCAAGCTGCGCGACCTGGGGGTCATCGCCATTCCCATGGACTGCCTTCCCCTGGATGAGATGGACCTGCTGGACGACTGGAAGGATATGTACTGGAAGTACGGCCAGAAGATCTACAGCGCGGCCCATATCATCCGCGACGATCCCCGGCTTTACGCCATCTACATAACCAACTTCGCCTGCGGGCCGGACTCCTTCATCCTCCACTTCTTCAAGGAGAAGATGCGGGGCAAGCCCTACCTGCAGATCGAGGTGGACGAGCACAGCGCGGACGTGGGCGCCATCACCCGCCTGGAAGCCTTCCTGGACAGCCTGAAGAATATCCGCCGGGACCGCCAGCTGGAAGAGCGGAAACCGAAGACCATTGTCGTCACCCACGATGCCAACCACCGGAAAGTGTACATCCCCTACATGGCCGAGGGGGCCCATGCCATTGTTGGCGCCTTCCAGGCCTGCGGGATCGATGCCGCCGTGACTCCCAAATCCAACCAGGAGACGATCTCCTGGGGAAGGAAGTACACCTCCGGCAAGGA
>JAPLIW010000173.1 GCA_026388915.1 Deltaproteobacteria bacterium | reverse complement strand
GTCCACCCATTCCTTCCAGCGCTGGTACATCGCATTGGCCTGGTAGGCCGGGCTCTTCTGCACGGACTTGAGCGTCGGCAGGAGGTGGATCGGGACCGTGTGCAGATACTTGATGTATTCCTCCTCCTTGAAGAAAAACTTGATAAACTCGGCGGCCTCTTCCGGGTACTTGGCGTTCTTGAAGATCATCCAGGGTTCGGCATCGATCTGGGCCGCGGTCTCCTTCCCGGAAGGTCCGCGCGGCTTCACCATCACCCCGAAGTGCTCGGGATTGGCCATCCCCTTGGGGGCGTACTTTTCGATGTAGCCAGCGCCACGGCCATAGCCCTGGTACAGCATGGCAGCCTTGCCGGTCGCCAGGTTGGCAAAGGTGTCCAGGTATCCATGGCCCAGCCAGCCGGGCGGCAAGACCGTGTCGTTGAGCTTCTTGTAGAAATCCAACACCTGGACAACCTGCTTCTCGGTAAAGGTGGGACGGCCCGTCTTCAGGTCGAAGAGCCGCCCGCCGTTGGCCTTGGTCAGTTCTCCCACCAGGATGTTGACGAAAAGCCCCGTACCCGGGAGGGAAAGGCCGTAACGAGTTACCCGCCCGTCCTTGTCCCGCTCCGTCATCGCCTGGGCTACCTTGATGAAGTCATCCCAGGTCTCCGGCGGCTTCAAACCCTTGGCCTTGAAAATGTCCTTGCGGTAGATCAAGAGCGACACGTTGGGCGAGTGAGGGATCCCGTAGTACTTCCCATCGTGAAAGCATTGCATCCGAACGGGCTCCCAGATGTTGTCCCGCCCGATGGCCGCGGCGATATCCTCCTGGTCCCGCAGGAGGCCTTTGGCGTAAAAGGAGGCACAGGTCACGGCCTGTCCGTGGGCGGCGTCCGGGGGAGCACCCGCGGCCAGGGCGGCGGTCAGCTTGGCCTCCAGGTCGCCCCAAGCCAGACCCTCCTGCTTTATGGTGATGTCCGGGTGCAATTTCTCGAAGTCGTTGATGATCTCCTGGACGGCGGCGATCGTCTGGGGTTCGGTCTCTGTGTGCCAGATCCGGACGACCTTCTTCTCGGCTCCCCAGGCGTCCGGCTTGCGCCGGAATGACGTAGTGAAGAAAGCCCTTCTTCTATTTGTCTCTCCGGCGAAAGCCGGAGTCCAGTTCAAGGTTTTTAATAGGATAGGCCTCCAACCAATGATGTCTAGACAATAATGGCCTCATTAGTAAATGAGTTGATGCGTCCGTATTAATATAAAGAAAATAGGTTGTCAAGGGGAAACGGGTTCTTGCCTTCGCTTTTGCGACACTCTTTCCTGTGGGAAAGCAAGCTTGTGGCCCGGGAGCAAGGGCGTTACGCGCAAAAAGCATCGGCGGGAAAAAAATTCACCCCGGAGGTCCCCCCGCGCTTCCGCAGAATGGGGCGGGCCCATCGGACGTCAGCGGTTTCGGAATTCTTTGCTTCTTTTTTTCCATTCTGCATTCCGCATTTGGGTCGCCCGCCCGGGCCAGAAAATGAGGCGCGCCTTATGGTTTTTGCGCGAAACGCCCTTGCTTCCGGGCCGGGCAACGCCTGAAATTCAATCCATCTTCTGCCTACTTGGCGAAAAATGAAGGGGGGCAAGGAAACGGGTTGCTATATTTTCATGGCGGCTTCCTCCGCCTCCAGGAGCGCTTCCATGACCTCCCGGGGTTTCATCGCATCTCCGATCACCAAAACCTGGGGAATCTTCTTCTTCACCCCCTCCGCGAGCTCCAAATTGGAAACCGACCCCATGGAAATCACCACGGAGTCGAACCCGCTCAGCTTCCGGGTCCCCTGGGGATCCTCCACCCAGAGGCCGTCTTCCTCGAAGCGGAGGGCCTTGGTGGAAGTCAGGACTTGAACCTCCTTATTCTTCAGCCGGAGGTTCAAATAATGCTGGAGATGCCCGACCAGATCCAGGGCAATGGCCTCCCGCATCTCCACCAGGGTGACTTTCTTGCCCTTCTCCGAGAGGAAGTCGGCTACCTCCGCTCCCACCCCTCCGCCTCCCACGACCAGGACTTTTTGTCCCAGGGGGCCGGGCTTGGAGAGAGCCTCCCATACATTGAACACCTTTGCTTTTTGAATCCCCTCGATCTCCGGGATTGAGGGTTTGGCCCCGGTGGCGACGATCGCGGCATCCGGCTTCTCCTTCTCCAGGAGTTTCAGGTCGAAGGGTTTGTTTAGAACCGTCTTTACCCCATGCTTGTCGATTTGTTTCCAAAGGTAGGTCACCAATTCCCTCAAGACCTGCTTGTGGGGAGGAATTGCGGCAAGCAGGAACTGGCCGCCCAATTGATCCCGGGCTTCATAGAGGGTGACCCGATGGCCGCGCCGGGCGGCAATCTCCGCAGCCTTCATCCCTCCAGGCCCTCCGCCGATGACCCAAACCTTCTTGGGGTGTTCGGCCTTCTTGACCACCAGAGTCGACTCCCGGCCGGTCTCCGGGTTGACCGCGCACTGCAAGTCTCCCTTCCGGATGCTGAGAATGCAGCGGTTGCAGGAGATGCAGGGAATAATGTCTTCCACTTTCCCTTCCATGGCCTTCTTGGGAAGGAACGGATCGGCGATCAAAGCCCGACCCATGGAAACCAGGTCCGCTTTCTTCTCCTCGATGACCCGGTCGGCCAGCTCGGGGGTGCGGATCCGGCCCACGGTGATAACCGGAATTTTGACCGCTTCCTTGATTCCCTGAGCCAGATAGGTAAAAACCCCTTCCCCCACATAATAAGGGGGGTGGTTCAAATACCCGGAAGCGGCAATGCAGGCCGAGATGTGAAGGGCGTCGGCCCCGCTTTTCTCGAGGGCCCTGGCGATGGGGATGGAATCGTCGAGCTTCAGCCCGCCGTCCACATACTCGTCGGCGCTGAGGCGGCAGACGATGGGAAAATCGGGGCCCACCGTCTTTCGCACCGCCTTCAGCACCTCGAGGGGCATCTTTAATCGCTTCTCGGGGGAGCCGCCGTATTCGTCGTCCCTCTGGTTGGAAAAAGGGGAGAGAAACTGGCAGAGGAGGTAGCCGTGGGCCATGTGGACTTCCACTCCGTCGGCGCCGGCTTCTTTCACCCGCCGAGCCGCCTGCCGGAAAGCCTCCACGAGGCGCTGGATTTCCCCCCCGCTGAGGGGATGGGGCATCTCCTTCCGGACCGGGCAGGGGATGGCCGAAGGGGCCACGATGGGCGCGCCGGTAACCGAAGCAGAGGTCTGCCGTCCCGCGTGGTTGATCTGGATGAGAATTTTCCCCCCTTTCCGGTGGATGGCATCCACCAGGTTTTTGAAGAGGGGGATCTTCTCATCCGAATCAATCAAGGCCATGCCGGGGGAGGCTTTTCCTTCCTTCAGGATGCCGGTGTGCTCGAAGGTAACGTACCCCACCCCCCCCTGGACTCGCTTTACATAGTAAGCGATGTGGCGGTCATTGACCTTGCCGTCCGTGCCGGCAAAATTGGTGGCCATGGGGGGCATGACGATCCGATTCTTCAACTCTAACGTACCGATCCGGAACGGGCTGAACAGGGTTTTAAAGGGGGTCATTCTTTTACCTCGGTATGAGATGGCGGACTTTCAGAACATATCACAGAGGGAGGGGCAGGGGCAATTCATGAATTGTCCCTGCGGGTTGTCTGCTTGTCCCGTTGGAGGGGCGGGTTTCAAACCCGCCGGCCAGAAAAATATTTTCCCCTCCCGCGGGGGGAGGGGATATCCCTCGGGCTGATTACTGCGCCAGGACTTCCGCCCACGTCGTGACCGACCATTGGGTCTTGAACAGCTCCTCAACGGCCGGCTTGGCCTTCGCACGGAACGACTCGGCATCTGGGATCACCACCTGCATGCCCTTGCGCTGGAGATCAAGAAGGTACGCGCCCTCACCGGTCTTCATCTTCGTGTTCGCCCAGTCGCAGGCCTCTTTCGCCGCCTCGACGACCAGGGTCTGGTCGGCCTTCGACAGGCCGTCGAAGAATGGCTTGTTGATGAGCATTCCACCAGTCTGGACCAAGTGGTTGGTCATGATCAGATGCGTCTGGACCTCGTTGAGCTTGAAGGAAGAGATCTGCGGCAGATCGCCCTCGGAAGAGTCAGCCTTGCCCGACTTCAGCGCGCCGTACAGCTCCGGCAGCGGCACCGCGATGGGATCGGCGCCGATCGCCTTCCAGACGGCGATCCAACTGGGAGCCGCTGGCAGCCGGAGCTTCAGGTTGTAAACATCGGCCGGCGTGTAGAGTGGTTTCTTCGCCGTCGTCTGCCGCTGCCCCCGGTAGACCGTTCCCAGATATTTCAGGTTGCCGTTCTTCTCCATCTCGGCCTGCGCCTGCTGGCCGAGCTTGCCGT
>JAPLIW010000305.1 GCA_026388915.1 Deltaproteobacteria bacterium | reverse complement strand
GTTGAAAGATCGAATCGCCATCGTAACGGGTGCCGCTCGCGGCTTAGGTGAAGCCCTTGCCCTCCGTTTCGCCGAGGAGGGCGCCCCTCTGGCCCTCAGCGATGTGGATTTGGAGAATACACAGCGAACGGCTCAAAAAGTTAAGGAATTGGGCCGAGACGCCTTGGCCTTGAAAGTGGACGTTTCCAAATACGGCGAAGTGCAAGGGCTGATGGAATGGGGAGGGGAAGGCAAGAAATGGCCTCAGCGATCCGGCTTTCTCTGCGGTCTCTGCGTTTCTAAAATGCAAAAAAAAGGAGGGAAACATGAAAGGGATGGTTAAAAAGGGTCTGGTCCGGGTAGGCATCATTTTTCTCGTTTGCTTCATGGCCGGTGGAATCACTGCGGGACCTGTGACGGGGGCGGAAAAGTACCCGGACCGGCCGATCAACCTGATCGTACCGTATGCTCCAGGGGGAGCCGCCGACCTTGGCAGTAAGGTCTTGGCCGAAAAGATGGCCGAGTTTTTAGGACAGCCCATCATGAGCCAGTACAAGCCGGGCGGGGGCGGGTCCCTAGGGGCGGCCTTTGTGGCTAAGGCCAAACCGGATGGGTATACCATCCTGGTGGGAAGCTCGACCCCCCTCGTCCTTTCGCCCATCGTAAAAAAAATGGATTACCGATGGGAGGATTTCCTTTACATGGGAATTTACGGGGGGACTCCCATATGGGTACCGGTAAAGAAAGATGCTCCATGGAGCACGCTGAAGGACCTGGTGGATGCCGCCAAGAAATCGCCGGGGAGTGTGATCGTGGGCTCCTATGGAAAGCTCACCGCCGCGGATTTTGTCATCGAGATGCTGAGCAAACAAGCGGGAATCAAGCTCACCCATGTGCCTTATAAATCGACGGCTGAAGCGATCAGCGCCATGCTGGGCGGACATGTGCAGGCATCCTTTACGACCGGGGCAGGGGGACTCCTCGATTCCGGGTCGATCAAAATCATCGGGGTGGCCACCGATCAGAGGCTCGAGCCCCTTCCCGATATTCCGACCTTCAAGGAGATGGGGTACCCGATCTCCCTATCCGCCTGGTACTCCTTGTGTGTGCCCAAGGGAACGCCGAAGGGGGTCGTCGATACCTTAGTCGCGGCCCAGGAGAAGGCCTTCGCCAAATACGGCCAAGAGATTAGAGCAGGAATGGCCAGGGTGGAAGTATGGACGTCTCCCCACACGCCCCAGCAGACCGCCGCCCGGTTTTCCCGGGAATACGATCTGATCTACAAGGTAGCCTCAGAGATTGGGGTGGTAGCCAAATAGCTCCTAACGGTCCCGGGGAGTCCAGGGGGTTCCCCGGGACGCATCCCATCGTGGGGAAAGCCTTTTCCAGGGTCTGCAAAGGAGCCTTCAGGAAATGAAAAAATATGACCAGATGAGCAGCTTACTATGGCTGGCCTTTGCCTTCTATATCGGCATTGAGTCCTTGCGGCTGCCTTTGGGTTCATGGCGGGATCCGGGGCCCGGGTTCTTGCCATTGGGGGCGGGAATCGGTCTGGCCATCTCGTCGCTCACGGTTTTTTTCCAGGCTCGATTCCGGACGGAGGAAAGGACTCGCCAGGGATGGTACTCCCCAGAGAGATGGAAGAGCCTCCTGGTCATCCTCGGCGTTTTGTTCGGCTATGCTCTGTTCCTGGATTTCCTGGGATTCCTGGTCAGCACCTTCCTTCTTCTGGTCATGCTTTTTCGGTTCGTGGAGCCCCAGCGCTGGGTCGTGGCCATTGGGGGCAGCGCCTTGGCCTCCATTGCTTCCTATATCGTCTTTGAGGTTTGGTTGAAAACTCAGCTTCCCAAGGGCATCTTCGGGATTTAACCATGGAATTCTTTGATAATCTCTATATGGCCTTTTCCATTGCCGCTCAGCCCAACAACCTGTTTTTCTGCTTCTTGGGCGTTCTGATCGGCACCCTCGTCGGGGTTTTGCCCGGGTTGGGGCCCGTGGCCACCATTTCCCTTCTCCTTCCTTCCACCTTCCATATCACCCCTGTGGCGGCGCTCATCATGTTGGGAGGAATCTATTATGGGGCTATGTACGGCGGATCCACGACTTCCATTCTGGTCAATATCCCCGGAGAAGCCGCTTCGGTGGTTACCTGCCTGGACGGCTACCAGATGGCCCGCAAGGGGCGGGCGGGTCCGGCCCTGGGGATCGCGGCCTTTGGCTCTTTCATTGCGGGTACGATGGCCGTTATCCTCATCATGCTCATCGCCCCGCCCCTGGCGAATTTGGCCTTGAAATTTGGTCCGCCGGAATACTTCACCCTGATGTTTTTGGGATTGACCGTTTTGACCTATCTCGCGAGCGGATCCATGGTAAAAGCCTTGATGATGGCCTGCGTGGGCATCTTCCTGGGAATCATCGGGACCGATACCATCTCGGGGTTGGAGCGGTTTACATATCGCAGCTATACCCTCATGGACGGGCTGGGCCTCGTGCCCGTCATCATGGGACTCTTTGGGATCTCCGAAGTCCTGTTCAACATCGACGAGCAGGCGACGAAAAGAGAGGTATTCAAAACCAGAATCTCCAATTTGCTGCCGACCCGGGAGGACTGGCGGGTCTCGCTCTTCCCCATGATCCGGGGCAGCCTCATCGGTTTTTTCCTCGGGATATTGCCGGGGGGAGGGGCGGTCATCGCCTCCTTCGCCGCCTATGCCCTGGAAAAACGAATTTCCAAACATCCGGAAAAGTTCGGAACCGGCGCCATTGAAGGGGTGGCCTCCCCGGAGTCGGCCAATAATGCCGCCAGCCAGGGGGCTTTTATCCCTTTGCTAACCCTGGGAATCCCGGCGAATGTCGTCATGGCCATTCTTCTGGGAGCGCTTCTGATCCATGGGATCAAACCCGGCCCCCTTCTCATGAAGCAGCACGCAGACGTCTTCTGGGGGGTGATCGGGAGCATGTATATCGGTAACGTAATGCTCCTTATCTTGAATTTACCCCTCATCGGGATCTGGGTCCGGATCCTCAAAATCCCCTATCCGATCTTGTTCCCCCTGATTCTGCTTTTCTGCCTGATTGGAAGTTACAGCCTGAATAATAACGTCGTGGAAGTGGCGATCATGATCCTATTTGGCATCGTGGGCTTTCTGATGAAAAAGTTCGAGTACGAGGGGGCTCCGATGATCTTGGCCTTTGTCCTGAGCCCCCTGATGGAAAACGCCCTCCGGCAATCCTTGATTATGTCCCACGGCAGCTTTACGATTTTCGTTACCCGGCCGATCGCCCTATTTTTCTTTGCTGGAGCCATTTTCCTACTCGTTTCCCCGCTTATTCCCGGGCTGAAAAAGCGGCCCAAAGGAGGAGATATCGGTTGAAGAATGTCCCGGATCCCCTGAAGAATGAATTTCAAGTTCTGGATGCCCTGTTCAACCCGAAGAGTATTGCCTTATTCGGAGCTTCGAACCAGCCCGGGAAGGTCGGCTATGTCTGTCTCAAAAACCTCCAAGGGGCCTATCCTGGAAAGATTTATCCCATCCATCCCGAAGAAAAAGAAATCCTCGGGCTGCCGGCCTATTCGAACCTGGATCAAGTCCCGGGCCCCATTGATTTGGCCTTTATCATTGTACCGGTGGAAGCAGTGCGATCCGTAATCGACCAATGCGGGCGGAAAGGAGTCCCCGGCGGAGTCCTTATTACCTCGGGGTTTGCGGAAGTCGGGCCGGCGGGAAAGGCCCTTCAGGACGAGGTCGCCCGGCGGGCCAAAGGGTGGGGTCTTCGTCTGATGGGGCCCAACTGTTTCGGGGTTCTCAACTGTACCGCCAAGCTCAACGCTTCCATTGCCGTGATCATGCCCGAAGGGGGCGGGAAGATTTCTTTTGTGGTGCAAAGCGGGGCCTATGGAATGGCCGTCTGCGCTCTGGCGCGGGATCACCACTTAAAGGTAGCCAAGATCATCGGGTTGGGGAATAAATGTGACCTCAAGGATGATGAAATCCTGAGGTATTTGGCGGAAGACCCCGAAACTCAGGTCATCGGTTTTTATTGTGAATCCATCGAAGAGGAATCGGCGTTCTTCGCCGAGGCGAAGCGACTTTCCCTTCGCAAGCCGATTGTGATCTGCAAACAGGGGAGGACCCCGGATGGCCAGCGGTCCATCCAGTACCACACCGCAACGCCTCCCGGCTCCTTCGCTCTCCAGCGGGCCGCCTTCGAGGGGGCGGGGATGATCCGGGTCGCCAACGGCGTGGAAATGTTCCAGGTGGCCAAGGCATTGGCCTGGCAGCCCCTCCCGCAAGGGGATCGCGTGGCGATCGTCACCAATTCGGGGGGAACCGCGGTGGAACTCACCGATTTTTGCGCGGAAAAAGGCCTCTCGGTGCCGGAACTTTCTTCCAACCTTCAGGAAAAGCTAAAATCCCTGATGCCGGCCTACGCCACGGTGAAAAATCCAGTGGATATGACCACCATCTGGCCGAGGTTTGTTGAGGTATACCCCAAGTGTATCGAGTCTTTCTATGAATCCCCCGAAATCGACATCGTCATACCCATCCTGCTTCACCGGTCGGCCATGATGCGGGAGGTATCCGCGGCCGTTCGCGATGCGGTCCACCGCTGTCAGCGGGAAAAGGGGATCCGGAAGCCCACTTATGTCTGCTGGGCCTCGTCGCGGGAATATATCGCCAACATGGACATCCTGGAATCGGAAGAAATCCCGTGTTTCGAGTGGCCCGAACAAACCTCGCGGGTGGCGAGTTTAATCTACCAATATACCGGGTTTCGGAATAGAAAAGGCTAAGCAATGCGCCCGCCTTGGGAATTTTTCCAAATCTAAACCCCTCGCTCCTCACCAAAGCCATATTGATTTCGATATCCTTCACCTTCGACGATTCGATTTTCAGAAGGTTTTGATCCAAGATAATAATGATGAATCGTGGGGAACCCCCTCCAACGCATGATATAATTCCTGCCATGAAAGCCCAACTTGAACCCCAAAACATCGACTCCATCGCCCAAAGGGTGGTGGAGCTATTAAAACCTTACTTGTTGGGAAGGGTGGAAACGACAATTATTCCTATTCCTTCCAAATCGAAGGGGGAGTACATGACGGTCCCCCAGCTGGCAGAGTATTTACAAATAAGCAAGTCGACCATCTTCAGCTGGATTTACCAAAGGAAGATTCCCTATTCCAAGATAGGCCGGAGAGTTACTAATGAGGCCATAATTATCTGGACAGGAATTCTGTCTTTCTTTTCATCATCCTGGATTCCGGCTTCCGCCGGAATGACAACCAAGAACCATGCCTTTCTAACGTTCGTCACTCCGGCGAAAGCCGGAATCCAGTTCGAGGGTTTTAAAAGGCAACGCCCTCCAATTCATGTTTAGACTATAATGGACTCCTTAGTATGTTCAAGAAGGAAGACATTGTTCAGTGGTGTGAGGACAAGAAGGTCAAAGCAAGCTATGATGGTAGGCTGAGATAGTGGAAAATTAAAGACCTTTGTAGAATTATAGATAGATAAGTGTATTCTGGAAATGGCCTGTTTGGTATCTCTTCATTCTTACTCGATTTTCACTTTTCTCTTGACCGGGGGATTATAGGATGTCCCTCATACATAAAAGCCGACGACAAAAATGCAGGTGAGCTTTTCCGCCAGTAGTACGCGGGAAAGGGTAGAGTATGGAGCTGGCGTAGTGGCCAAGAGCTCTATTTCCAACTCCCCCTCATCAAACCGTACATTCAGTTTTCCCGAGTACGGCTTTCCGATCATCTTCTTCCAGCGGCTTTCGCAACTCCTGCTTGGCCTTCTGGTATAGTTTCCTCTGAAGCTCCCGGATCTTCTCTGGAGTTTCTAGCCTCACCGGCAATCTCCTTCCTTCCCTCCTTCAGAAACATGATGAAAGCATTGCCCCTTCCCTCTCCCAAAGTTCTCCTGCTTTGGAATCCAATCGGTACTATGGGCAACTCCGACTCCCTTACAGGCCGAAGGGAACTTCGTTTCCTTATATCCCCCCGTTTCTGTCCTGCACATTACCTGCAAGGGCCTCCCGTGCTACCCCGCATGACTTCCCCTACGTGTCACCCCTGCTACCCCGGAAGCCCACCG
>JAPLIW010000357.1 GCA_026388915.1 Deltaproteobacteria bacterium | reverse complement strand
CGGCTTGAGGTCCTTCATCTGTTCCAGGGTGGTGTCTCCCCGGACGGCCTGGTCCCTGTCGACTACCATCATCTTGCCATCGCCCTGCTCCGCTTCGATGGGAAGAATTTCGTCCTTGAAGAAACCTTCCTTCTGGGCCTTGGCGGCCAGCTGGTGCGAGCGGACCCCCCACTTGTCCATGTCTTCCTTGGTCAATCCGCTCATCCCGAAGAGCTTTTCCGCTGTCAGGCCCATGTTCATGGTGGTCATCATCTCCCAGTGCTTATAAGCGGGGTCGGTGAAGAGGCGCAGGTTGGGGGAGATGGGGCCCTTTTCCCCGGCCAGAGAACCCATGGGAACGCGGGTCATGTGTTCCATTCCCCCGACCATCACGATGTCGGCGAAGCCCATGGCGATTTCCATGAAACCGATATGGATACCGGCCATGGCCGACCCGCACTGCTGGTCCACGAATTTGGCCGCGACGGTGTTGGGGAAGTTGGCCAGGAAAATGGGCATGCGGCCTCCGTAACTCCACTGTTCGGTGACCCCGATCGCCGATCCCACGATGAAATCCTCCACCTCTTCCGGTTTAATTCCCGTTCGCTTGACCAACTCGGGGAGCAGCTTGGCCAGAAGATCATCGGACCGAACCTTGTGGAACCAGTCCCGGGGTGGGTCATTGGGCCTGGACCTGGACTGCGCCGTTCTCAGATATCCCGCGATGACGACCTCTTTCATAAGTGAGTTCCTCCTTTTAAAATAGCGTAGAGCGAGGAGCGAGGAGCATGGAGCAATGAAAATTTTATTCTTTTGACTCTCCGCTCCCCGCTCTTTGCTCCCGGCTTCTTATTTTTTGTCCTTGGTTTCCGGGTTTACCTTCCGGTCCTGAATTCCGGCGAGCTTCTTGACCAGCTTCTTCCGGGCTTCGATGTCGTACTGGCTGGTGATGGCGATGGCTTCCATGATGGGCGATCCGCCGCCATGGAAGGCGCCGTAGTTATGAATCCCTCCGGTTGCGGAACAGGCCAGATCGCCCACATACCGCCATAACTGCGCCGCATCCTCCGGATGGACATCCGGATTCCGGGTAATGTACTTGTACAGGAGATCCTTGGTCTCGGGGTTCATGAAATCCCCTTCATAGGGGAAGGTGGCCGGAATACCGCCGGAGACGTCGCACAGGATCTCGGCTTCCCGGAATACCGCCTCGCCGGTCAGGCAGCGTCCCACGTTGGCGTAAATGGAATTGGGAATGTAGCTTCCCGGGCCGTAAGGCCGGAACCCGACGCCCGGAATGTACACCTCGGGTTTCCCCATTTCCGAGGCGGTGAACCCGGCGGCATAGCCGAGCTCGGAGACCCGGATGATCTCCGCCAGCTTGTCGCGGACGTGGGAGGCTTTGCCGATCCCGTTGTAATCAGCCGCCAGGGCCACGGTTCCGAGCATTAAGTCCCCCAGGGCGGGTTTGCAGCCCGAGTAACTGTGCCGGTGAAAGAGGGCAAAGAGCAGGGCGCATACGCCTCCGTGAGTCGTTTCCCCGCACAGGAAGACTCTTTCCCAGGGAATAAAGCAATTATCGAAAATGGTATAGGAGTCGGTGGCCCCGGGGGTGAACCCCCTCTTGAAATACTGCCGGTCGCGCAGGTTGTGAACCGAAACCACCTGCTTGACCCCTTCCCAGTCTCCGGGGACGGCAAAAGCCACGGCCCAGTCCTTCTCCTCGGGCAGAAGGGCGCGGGTGGGGAGCACCACGATCTCGTCCGCCACGGAAGCCTCGGAGTTATGCACCTTGGACCCCCGGACCACGATCCCGTCTTTCTTCCTCTCCACCACCCGAACGTACATGTCCGGGTCCTTCTGCTGGCTGGGCCGCTTCATCCGGTCCCCTTTCACGTCCGTCTGGGCGCAGCAGCCCACCAGGTCTTCCTTCTGGAACCGCTCCACCCATTTCTTAAAATTCTGGTGATATTGGGTGGCGCCGTTGTTCATCTTGTCGGCCTCATAGGAGACGTTGTAGATGGCGTTGGACCCATCGATCCCCATGCACCGCTGGATGCACCCCCCGGCGACCTGGCAGAGAAGCCGGGTCATGTCCTGCTTTTTATGCAGGTCCTCCTTGCTTTGATGGATGTGGTTGAAGCGGTTGATTTTCTCCCCGGTCAGGTGGGATTTGGCCGTGCACAGGCCCTCGTGCTTGGGGTCGGCGGCATAGTCAAAGGTGATGCCGATGGTGTTGATGGTGGGCATCTGCGCCTCGTCGTCCCGGGCGATCTTCTCGCCGTTCATGTAAATGTTCCGGCGCATCTTCCGCAATCTTTCGATGTACTGCTGTTTGGTTCTCATCTCTTCCTCCTCCTTCTTTCTTAATATGAGCTTGGGTTACCCAGATCTCTTCATCCCCCCTGATGTCCTACATCTTACGGCTCAGGACTCCTCTATGGCCATGAGGAACCTCATATCCTCTCTTAGGCATCCGGATGGCTATACCATGCCCTTTTGCAGGGACAATTGTCAAGATCTTGGTGGGGCGATGTAAAGGTCTCCGGCAACGCTCTAAGGAACCCTGGAGAAATCCTCCCCTTCTTTCGCTTCCGTTTCCAGCAGCCGCAAAATTCGCCGGTACTCCTCCCGGGAGAGTTTGCGGTACAGATGGTAGAAAAAACCACTCATGATCTCTCTTCCCTGAACGATCCTTTTGGAGAACTCTTCCGGGGGCAGCTTCCCCAGGGTGGCTTCGAAATAGTATTTGTGGGACATAACCACGATTTCCCGGAACAGGTCCCGGTAATGCTTGAGCGCCTCGGCGTCGAATCCGTCCCTTACTCCGATGCCCACTTTATCCATCTCCAGAACTAATTTGCCGAGGGTAATGTCATCCTGGGAGTAGATCTTCCGCCCGTTGCGGATTTCCGGGCTGATGATCCCCCACTCCTCCATTTTGACCAGCCACTTGCGCCCCAGTTCCGTGGCCTTCAAGAAAGCCTCTTCCCCCTCAACCTCGCTGGGGAGAAGCTGGTCCACGGGCCGGAAGTATTCCCTTCGGAGGCTCAGGAGGGATTGCCCCTCGGGGGATTTTTTCTGGTGTTTGAGGATATTCTTAATGATCGCCAGGGGAAGAAAATAGCGGTCCTGGAGCTCTTTGATCATACGGATGCGCTCTACATAGCCATCATCATAATCCGCAATGTTTCTTCCCCGCTTGCGCGGCTTGGGCAGGAGGCCTTCGCGGATGTAATAATGAACCGTCTCTTTGGATACGCGGGTTCGCTTAACCAACTCGCCGATTTTCAAGAGAAGACTCCTGGGGAGGGGAGAAAAGCCTGAAATCTCGAGAGCTAAAAAAACTCTAGCTTTTTCCAGACAGCGGCTAAAACACTATTAGCCAAACAGGGAAAAATTGTCAAGAAGAATCTGGTAGGTCTAAGATTTTTCTTGACTTTTATGCATAGCATTGAGTAATACTCTGCAAAGAAGCAGTCACCCGTTAGCGGCTAGCATTCAGTGCCCAGCTGGCATCAAAACAATCTTCAACCATTGATGATCTCGTAAAAAGTCTCTTGGATCGTCACCCCGGCGAAAGCCGGGGTCCAGAACATCTTGAAATAACTGGATTCCGGCGCCTGCCCCGGACTCGATCCGGGGTTCGCCGGAATGACCCATTCTATAGAATTTCGACTTTTTACGAATTCATCAACCGTTAGCGTTCAGAAAAAAGCAGATGGCAACCGGGAATCAGTTTTTGCTTGATAAAAACAAAACGATTCTTTATTCTCGGGCGGTAAGCTGAAGGCTGATATCGGGCAGCTTAATTTTCAGGAGGTGAAGAGCATGGAAACCAAACCCTGGCATCGGCATTATGATTACAATGTTCCCACCACCATCCGCTATCCTCGCTTGCCGATCCATGAACTGATCCAAATTCCGGCCAATGCTTACCCGGACAAGGCGGCCCTGAACTTCTTCGGCACCGAAATGACCTTCTGGGAGTTGCGCCAGCAGGTCCTGCGGATGGCCAATGCCCTGGGCGCTCTGGGAATCAAGAAAGGGGATCGGGTGGGAATTCACCTGCCCAACTGCCCCCAGTACCCCATCGCTTATTACGCTACGCTGTCGCTGGGGGCCATTATCGTAAATATCAACCCCATGTATACCCCGGATGAGCTAAAATTGATTGCCGGGAGCACCGGCCTCACCACCCTCATCACCTTCGATATGGTTCTGCCCAATATCCGGGCTTTGTGCAAAGCGGTTGCCATCCCCCGGGTGATCGTGACCAAAGTTACGGACTATATTAAAGGCTTGGGCGTGAGCACGGCAGCCAGCCTGGACCTGGAAAAGGGGTGGCATCATTTTTCCACGCTCCTGGAAGGGTCACCCAGCGCAAAATTCCCCCGGGTCCAGGTAACCCCGGAAGATCCTGCCCTGATTCAGTTTACCGGGGGAACCACGGGGATTCCCAAAGGAGCCGTTCTCACCCACGCCAATGTCGTGGCCGCGACTTTTATATGCGCTCTGTGGGGAAATCCCACCATCCAGTTAACTCCTCCTGAGCGGCGCTCGGTGGTCGCCGTCTTGCCTTACTTCCATGTCTACGGAAACATCGTAGTGTTGAACTGGGAAATGTTCAGTTGCGCGACCCAGATCCAGATCCCCCGTTTTAATATCGACGAGGTCATGAACCTTCTGGGGAATTTCAAGGAGATTACCTTCTTCCCGGCCGTCCCCACCATGATTAACGCGGTCATCAACCATCCCAAAGCCGCGGAACTGGACCTGGCGA
>JAPLIW010000455.1 GCA_026388915.1 Deltaproteobacteria bacterium | reverse complement strand
GGGGTGACGGCTGAAAACCAATTTTTTCACAGCTTCGGGGAGGTTTAGGGATAAGTAAAAAATTGAAACTCCTTGCTGAAACGATCAAAACGAGGGCAATCAAGGTGCCTACCTTCATCTTTTGGAGTGCGCCGGCAGGACTGCGCTTTTCCGAGGCCAACGGGCTGGTCCGTTCTCTGGCTGGCGCGACGTGTCGCGCCTCCTGAAAGCGGCGACACGTCGCCGCACTCCAAAAGCCTATGCTCTCCGCTCTCTGCTTCTTTATTTCTGGTAGTCGTAGAACCCTTTGCCGGTTTTTCTGCCGAAATGGCCGGCCCGGACAATCTTCCTGAGGAGCGGGGCCGGGCGGTACTTGGGATCTCCCAGCTCTTTGTAGAGGTTCTCCTGAACGCTTAGAAGGGTGTCCAGACCCACCATGTCGGCCAGGGCCAGAGGGCCGATGGGATGGTTGGCGCCCAGCATCATTCCTTTATCAATGTCCTCGGCCGAAGCTACGCCTTCCATGAGGACGAAGATGGCCTCATTGATCATGGGCACCAGGATCCGGTTGACGGCAAACCCGGGGGCTTCGTTCACCGCGATGGGGGTCTTTCCCATCTTCTCGGCCAGGGTCTTGATGATCCCGTAGGTCTCTTCCGAGGTCATCTGCCCTTTGATGACCTCCACCAGTTTCATCACCGGAACCGGGTTGAAGAAGTGCATGCCGATGACCTTTCCCGGCTTTTTGGTGACCGAGGCGATCTCCGTGATGGAAAGGCCCGAGGTGTTGGAGGCCAGAATGGCGTCCTTCTCGGTGAGCTGGTCCAGGTCCTTGTAAACCTGTTTCTTCAGGTCCATGTTTTCCACCACCGCCTCGATGACCACCTGAGCACCTTTGACTGCCGCCCCAAGGTCCACCAGCCCTTTGACCCGGGCCACGATCTTATCCGCCTGCTCCTTGGTCATCTTCCCCTTGCTGATATTCCGCTCGTAGTTTTTCTTGATGTAATTGAGCCCGCCCTGGACAAAACGGTCTTCAATGTCCCTCATCGCCACTTCGTATCCTGCCTCGGCAGCCACCTGGGCAATCCCCGAACCCATCAACCCGGCACCCAACACGCAGATTTTCTTGATCTCCATCTCCCACTCCTTATATTTTATTGGACACAGATAAACACAGATGAACACAGAAACAGCAAAAATTTCGGCGGTGTCTTTTATTCCGCAATCCGCAATCCGAATTCCGCATTTTTTCAGGGGATTCTTTCCACGATCATACTCATGCCCATGCCGCCGCCCACGCACAGCGTGGCCAGCCCCATCTTCAGACCCCTGCGGGCCATCTCGTATAGCAGGGTAATGACGATTCGGGCTCCGGTGGATCCAACTGGATGCCCCAAAGCGATTCCGCTCCCGTTAACATTCACAATATTCCTTTTTAACCCCAGCCCCTTTTCGCAGGCCAGGTACTGGCCGGCGAAAGCCTCGTTCACCTCGATCAGTTCCATGTCCTGCAAGGTCAGCTTGGCCCTCTGCAGGGCTTTCTGGGTGGCGGGAACCGGCCCATACCCAAAATACTCCGGCTCCAGGGCCGCCCAGGCGTAAGACACAATCCGGCCCATGGGCTTCAGGCCGAGTTTCTGCGCTTTTTCCCCGGACATGAGGACTACGGCCGAAGCCCCGTCGTTGATCCCCGAGGAGTTGCCCGCCGTCACCGTTCCCCCTTTCTTGAAGACCGTGGGCAGCTTGGTCAGGTCTTCCATGGAAATGTCCTTCCGGGGATGTTCGTCCGTGTCGAAGATCTTGGGCGGACCTTTTCTCTGAGGAATGGGGACGGGAACGATTTCATCTTTGAATTTTCCCTCCGTCATGGCCTTACCCGCGTTTTTATGGCTCCGATAGGCGACTTCGTCCATCTCCTCCCGGGTGATCTTGTACTTCTCGGCCAGCAGCTCTGTGGCCGCTCCCATGAGCATACCGCTCAGCGGGTCGGTCAATACATCCCATACCGTGTCGGACATCTGCCCGTGCTGCAGCCGCTGTCCCCAGCGGGCGGTCTTGAGCATGTAAGGCGCGGAGGACATGGTCTCCACCCCGCCGGCGATGACCACGTCGGCCTCTCCCAGCTTGATCATCTGGGCGCCCGAAACCATGGCCTGCATGGCCGAGCTGCACTGACGCTGGACGGTAAAGGCGGGCACGCTCATGGGCAGGCCCATCTTAATAACCGCCGTGCGGGCCGTGTTGGGCTCGTCGGTGCGCTGAATGCAGTGGCCGAGGATCACCTCTTCCACCATCTCCTTCTCAATCTTCGCCCGCTTGATGGCTTCTTCCATGGGATGGACCACCAGTTGGTGTCCCAAGAAATCCTTCAGAGCCCCCCCGAAATCCCCAATGGCCGTCCGGGCCCCGCTCATGATATAGACTTCTTGAATGTGCATCACTTGCTCCTTTAAGTATCCGTCATTTTGTTCTTGCTATGCGGTCTGCATATTTTCACAAAGCACCAAATCCCAAGCACCAAATAACAAACAAGCACCAAATTCCAAATCTCAATGATCAAACAACTACCCAAATTTCAGATCCTAACCCTCGCATCACGGAAAGGGGTTACATCTTATTTCCACGAGCCTTTTTGGAATTTTGGAGTTTATTTGGAATTTGGGATTTGGATTTTGGAATTTGTCTATTTTCCTTTGAAGTTGGCCGGTCTCTTCTCCAGGAAAGCCTTGGCGCCTTCATTTTTATCTTCGCTGCCGAAGCAAACCCCCTGGCACTGGCCTTCCAGGTCCAACCCTGCCCGGAGGGACATTCCCAACCCTTCGTTGATCGCCTTCTTGGCCATCCTGATGCCTACCGGCCCTTTGGCCATGATCTTCTTCATCAGCCTTTTCGCCTCTTCCACGGCCTGCCCTTTGGGGACCACCCTCTGGACCAAGCCGATCCGCAGGGCCTCCTGGGCGCTGATCCGCTCATCGGCGAAGATGATTTCTTTGGCCTTACCCGGGCCGATCAGGCGGGGAAGGCGCTGGGTCCCGCCGTACCCGGGAATGATCCCCAAGTTCACTTCCGGTTGCCCGAAAAGGGCGTTCTCCGCGGCAATCCGGATATCGCAGCACATGGCCAGCTCGTTCCCGCCTCCCAGGGCGAAGCCGTTGATGGCCGCAATCACCGGACGGTCAAAGGCCTCAATCTTGTCGAAAATCCTCTGTCCCCGGGCCATGAAGCCGGCTGCCGTGTCCCCCTTCACCTGGAGGAATTCGTTGATATCGGCTCCGGCCACGAAGGATTTTTCCCCTCCCCCGGTAATGATCACCCCTTTCACCTCCGGGTTGCCGGCCAGTTGGTTAAAGACCTGATCCAGCTGGGTGAGGGTGGGAGCGTTCAGGGCGTTGAGCGAGGCGGGATTGTCGATGGTCACGAGGGCAATTCCCTCTTCAATGACGTATTTCACAAACTGTTTGTCCATATAAGCCTCCTTCCACGGTTATTCTTTTTAGAAGTTTTCGATCAACCCGACCCTTTCCACAAGAGCGACCCTTCCCGGCCCGCTCTCTTGCAAAGGCACTGAATAGATTGATCATTACAAATCTGGAAAAGTTATGTCAAGGGGATTCGTTCGAATGCGGAATTCGGAATGGCGAATGCGGAATGGAGTAATCTGCGCAATCTGCGTAATCTGCGGATAAACAGTGGATGGATCCTCTTTTCAGGACCAGTCCCGCCTGCGGGGCTGGTTTTGGGGGGCCAGTTGAAGGGAACGGGGGGAGGCTTCTTCGCCGCATCGGGGGCAGCGGACATAGAAGTTTTCCAGGTCTGCGACCCGGGAAACTTCCGTCTCCAGGAAGCGCTCCTTGAAAGTAAATCCGCAGGTGCAGACGAATTCGGCTTCAAACATGGAAGCTGCGCCCCGGCGAATAAGTGGGTTCTTTATGGCACGGAGGGAATGCCCTTCAAGGAGGATACGACGATCTCTTTGAGAAGCTCGCTGCTCTTCTGCCCCTTGCGCCCTTCCTTGGCCCCTTCTGCGAACCAAAGAGTGTTTCCGGTCTCCGGAGATACACAGCGCATGCTCAACCGGTAGGAATCGCGAAAACGGCTGAATTCCAGGATGCTGCAGAGCACAATCCCCTGGACCTGAAGTCGGCTCCCGATCTGGGTCAGAGCGGAGGGGTCCAATGAGCCCTCTTTGACCAGTCCTTCATTCTTCAATAGCCGGGCGACCGTGGAACTCTCTTTTACTTTGTACCCCTTCTTCATCAGTTCCGCTTCCACGAAATGGGAAAATTGAATCTGGGGGTCTAGGTTGACGACCGCCAGAGTCAGGACCTCCTGGGGCCGAAAATCCCGGGCTAGGGTCAGATCCTTTTTCACCCGGGTTTCACTGCAGGCGGAAAAGATGAAAAGGAAGAGAAAGAGGAGCAGGAGGAAGGGGAAATGTCCCATCTGCGAGGCGAACCGAAATTCAAAAATAGGCCGCTTCATGGACCGACCGTTCCTTTCCCCAGAAAGCATTCAGGGGGGCAGGAAATTTCCTGCCCCCCTGCCCTTCCGCTTTCCGCGGATCTTGGAAAAATTGGTCGGGGCGACTGGATTTGAACCAGCGACCACCTGAACCCCATTCAGGTACGCTACCAGACTGCGCTACGCCCCGGATGATTCAAAAATAGCACTAACCGAAGGGAGTGTCAACACCCTTCCCAATGCGGAATTCGAAATGCGGAATGCGGAATAAAAACTTCCAGATACGAACTGCCATTTATTAAATTTTATAAACCCCGCCCTGTGGGCGGGGAACCAATGGCTGGGTTTCCAAAGGGGCGCCGCATCCCTTTGGTCGAGGGCGGGGTCAAAGCCCCGCCCGAGAATGCGCGCGTGCAAGGTGGCCTTCGGCCACCTTGCACGCGAGTTTACTTCAGTATGGTTACCCTCTCCCCTGGCGGGAGAGGGTAGGGTGAGGGGGGTAAAGCTCAGATCAGATGGAATGTATGCAGGATATTTTCCGTTGGATTTTTCACCTTGACGGCCCTCCATCCCTTCGATACGCTAATTCTATAGTTCTCTTTGAAATGAAGGTTTTTTCGTTCATCTTCTATGCGTATCGGTATTGTTCGAACCGTCGAATCTCCCTGCCAGTGCGCCCAGTCGGTAACCAAGGGACTCGAAGCCCTCGGGCATGAATTCGTCCTGGTTGACTCGGAAGAGGTCAAATTTCGGGCTTCGGAACTCACCCGGGAATGCGACCTGGTCATCGACCACACGGATACCTTCCGGGGACGGGGCCTATTCCGGCCACTGGTCCGGCTGCTCCTGGAAATGGAAGGAGCGCGGATTGTGGGCTCGGATTCACGGGCCTGCTTTTTAGCCGATGATAAAATCGCGGCTAAAGCGCGCCTGGCCGAGGCCGGGATCCCAACGCCTCCCGGGATTTTTTTCCGATCCAAGGAGGAAGAAATTCCCTCCTGGCTCAAACCTCCCCTGGTTTTGAAACCGGCCTTTGAACATATGAGCCGGGGCCTGGGGCTTGCCCAGTCCGCGGAAGAAGCGCGGACCATGGCCGCCGAACTTCTGGACCGGCTGCAACAGCCCCTTCTGGTGGAGAGGTATATCCCGGGAAGGGAGCTGGCTGTTTCCCTGCTCGAAGGGCCAAAAGGATTGGAGGTCCTGCCGCCCCTGGAGTGGCGCTTCGAGAAGACGGGTTCCGGTGTGCTCACCGAGGACTTCAAGCTGAAAGACGTGGTGGGAGAGAGGCGTGATGCCTGCCGGGCCGATCTTCTTCCGCGGATGGGCGATGAACTGGAAAGCCTTGCCCGGCGGGCCTTTCAGGCCCTTGGCCTTAGGGATTATGCGCGATTCGATCTGCGGCTTTCTCCGGGGGGAACTTTTTTCTTCCTGGAAGCCAATACCACCCCCAGCCTTGAGCCCCTGGAAGCCCTGGCCCTTTCGGCCAAGTGGGCGAGACTGGATTATCCCGCCCTGGTGGAAAGAATGCTCTCCGCGGCCCTCCGCCGTTATGGAAACCCGCTCGAGCAAGGGGAGCAAAAAGTCCGGATTGATCTTCCCACGGGGCCGGTTGAGCTGAGAGTCCCGGCGAGAGTCCATTTTCCCCCGCCCTCCAGCATTGATCTGGCAAAGATCCTGGACGTAAAAGCGGGGGAGAGCGTACTGGACCTCGGCTGCGGGACCGGGCTCCTTTCCATTGCCGCGGCCAAACTGGGCGCGCGGCGGGTCGTGGCCACGGACCTGGACCCTCAAGCTCTGGAGGCGACGGCCCAAAACGCCCGGGGCAACGGAGTGGGGGAACAAATCGAAGTCCGCGCCGGCTCCTGGTATGACGCTCTGGACAGGGCTGATGCGGGGGAAAAGGGCGGGCGCTTCGAGGTGATCATGGCCACGCCTCCCCAGACGCCCGGCCCCTATCCCTTCGGGCCGCGCTACGGAGGAGGGGATGGGACGCGGCATCTCTTTACCGTGATCGAGGGGGTGCACGGGTTTTTGGAGCCGTCAAATGGACGGCTGTGGCTCTTGGCCATATCCCTGGCCAATCCGTCCTCTCTCTTGAAGAAGCTGAGAGAACATTTTTCCGAAGTCTCGGTGGTCCGGAAAACGGATCGAGGGTTCACGGCGGAAGAGTATGAATCCATCGCCAAGGGCCTCTTCGACCATTTCCTCTCCCTGCGTGCCTCCGGGCAGTCCGAGTTCAAAGAGGCCGGCGGCGGGAAATACGTATTCCGCAATCTCTTCATCCGCGCCGCGGGAGTGAAAAAACGGTGAAGCAGCTCATCGTCAACGCCGATGACCTCGGGGCGGATGAGGCCCGCAACGCGGGAATCTTCGAGGCCATCCGAGAAGGGTCGGTAACCAGCGTCAGCATCCTGGCGAATGGACCTGCCCTGGAAGGTGCCCTCCAGGCGATCGGGTCTCTGAAGGAGGAGAAAATATCCTGGGGAATTCATCTGAACCTTTCCGAAGGAACTCCCCTGATTGCCGGATTGCGCCGGCTGACCGGAAAAGACGGATTTTTTTTGGGGAAAGCCCCCGCCCATGAGCTCCTGTCGCGCCGGGGAGACCCCGAGCTGGAAAAAGAGGTGACCCAGGAGATGGAAGCCCAGATCCAGGCTTTCCGGAATGCGGGCATCCGAATATCTCATCTCGATGGCCATCAGCACATCCACGTTTTCCCGGCGGTCGTCCGGGCGGCGGTGAGGTTGGCCCAGCAGCACCGGATCTCCTGGATGCGGGTTCCCGAAGAGCCCGATCCGACCCCGGCAGGTGGGACGGTCGATGGCCCTCTCCTGCGGGAGAGCCGGAATTTCAGCGGCCTGGCGAAAGCGGCCCGAGCCCAGCTGGAAGGGACTGGAATTCGAACGACCGACCACTTCCGAGGGCTTTACCTGAAGGGAAGACTCTCTCTGCCTTCTCTGATCGAGACCCTGGAGGATCTCCCCGAGGGTTTCACGGAAATGATGGTTCACCCGGGCCGTATCCCCGAGACTCCGCTTTCAGCTCCTTTTTCCGGCTTCTCGACCCTCGACCGGGCGAAGGAACTGGAAGCCCTGCTGGACAAAGACTTTCGTAAGGCCTTGACCCTGAATAGAATCGAACTCACCCCCTTTCCGGAGAACTGAGATTGAAACCCCCAAGTCGCCTCCTCCTCCTGACTCCCAGTGCGTTTCCGTCGGTTACCGGAAATGCGATGACCGCCGAACGCTGGCGCCGGGCTCTGGAGGAAAAAAGAATCGCCGTGAAAGTGATGGCGACCCAGGGCCTGCCAGCTTCTGCTCTGTATGAGGAGATGGACCGCTTCCGTCCCGACCTCATCCACGCCCACCACGCCCTCCGGTCGGGGGGCCTGCTCTTAGGCCCCGCAGGGGTGCATTCAAGGGTTTGGATTCACCTGGTCGTGTCTCCCGCGGGGACGGACATAAACGGGGACCTTAGCGAAGGTCCCCGGAGAGAGGTCATTCTTAAAATTTTCGAGAGGTCCCGGGCGATCATTGCCCAGGGACCCGCGACCCGTCAGCGATTGGAAGAGATCCTGCCCCGGGCCCGTGGGCGCATTTTTTCCGTGCCGAAATCGGTGGCCTGGTTCGGGGAGGAAAACATCCGCTTGAGAGAAATTGGCGGGTGTCGTCCGGGGAGCATCCTCTTTTTGTTCCCGGCGGGAATCCGACCGGTAAAAGGAAATCTCGAATGCCTGCGGAACCTGGAAAAGGTCCATTCCCTCAGGCCTCACCTGCGGGCGGTTTTTGCCGGCCCGGCTTTGGACACCGATTACGCGGCGCAGTTCGAAAAAGAGATCATACGGTTGGCATCCTTTGCCCGCTGGATTAACCCGATTCCCCCCGCGGCCATGCGCTCGGCTTATGAAGCGGCGGACGGGGTCTTAAACGCCTCTTTTTCCGAAGGGCTGGCCAACGCCCTCCTGGAAGGCATGGCCGCGGGAAGACCCCTGCTCGCCTCGGACATTCCGGGGAACCGCGGTCCGGTTCTGGGGGAGAAGGGAGATGACCCGTCCGGCATCCTCTTCAACCCTCAAGATCCGGAGGATTTCATCAAGCAGGCCTTGCGCTTGATTGATGATGAGGATTTGAGGAATTCGTTGGGGCAGGCGGGAAAAAAGCGGGCCAAGGGGTGGCCCAGCCCCGAGGAGGAGGCCGAGGGGCTGATCCGGGCTTATGAGTTTGCCCGGCAATCCTCCTGATCCGGAAAATTTTCTCCCCAGGTGGAAATAATCAATTTTCGGTGCGGCAGTAAAGGCGGTTCGCGAACCGCCCCTACGCGGAACCCAAAGGAAATTTCCTGGGGGCGATTCATGAACCGCCCCTACAAAACGCCTCTTCGATCCCAACGCCTCCAGCAGCGCACAAATTCCTTCTGGGCCTCGGTTTTGGGGGAGGGGAGGTGGCCATTCGAGGCGCTCTGCCGCAGTTCATCCAGCCTTTTCAACCCCTCTTCACCGGATAAACCCCAGCGGACCAGGTGGCATCCCACCACCACCCCGGTCCGCCCCCTTCCTCCCCAGCAATGGACGTAAACCGGGCGACCGGCGGCTATGGATCGTTCCATTTCATCCAGGGTGGCGTTCATGACCTCCGGTGAAGGGCGGTCCTGCTCCCGGATCACCATTCGGATCGAGGAGACTTGAATTCCCATTTCCTCTCCCAGGCGAGTCAGGGTTTCGGCGTAGGGAAGAAAGGGAGGATCGGCCTGCCGGATTTCCTCTTCATCCATCAGGTTGATGACCCGGCGGATTCCGCATTGAACCAGCGCTCTCAACCGGTGGAGGGCTTCACCCGGATCATGGCTTCCCGGGTAGGGGCCGGCCAGAAGCTTTCCGGGGAGGACCCAGTAGGTATGTTCGAAGGGGAGGCTGAATTTCATTTCCTATCCTACCTCGATTTTTTGAGCCGCTTGGAAACCGGGCGCCTCCGCAGGAGGACGTAAGTCGCCCCCGCGCCTCCGTCGCAGGACCGGGCCGAGGCATAGGCCACCACCCATTTCCTCCAGGGACCCCGGGTGAGCCATTCCACCACCTTCTGCTTCAAGACGGGTTCCGAGGGAGAAGAGAGCCCCCGGCCGTGAATGATAAGAACCCCGGTTTTTCCCGTGGTCACCGCCCACTTGATGAAGCGCTCAAAGGCTTCCCTGGCGGCGGCCACCTTGAACCGGTGAAGATTGATGTAAGCCTGGATGGAAAAATCCCCCTGATGCAGGCGGCGGGCGACGTCCGGGGGGACGCAGTACATGGTGCCTTCGATGTATTCGGGAGTGTCGGCGACCTCGAACCCCACCCCATGCTGCACCAGGTCTTTCAGCTTCAAGAGAGGTTCAACCTCGCCCAGGGATTCGGGCTTTTCCGGAAGGGGTGGGGGAAGCCCTCTTTCGACGAAGTTGGGTCGGGGGATACGGCTTACCCCTTCCATGGCCTGCTTGAACAGTTTTTCATCCGACTCAGGGCCCGGATCCTGATCAATCCCTCCCACCCGCGCCCTCCCCCCTCGAAGGGGAATGTGGGAAGGGGGCGGTTCGTTTTCCCGCGAAGAAAGGATGGGAGCTTCGGGGAAGGAGATGGATTTGGCCTTGAGGAGATCCTTCATTTCTTCGAAGGATTTTAAGCAGAGGGTGGACTTGGGAGATTTCATCGCCGATCCCTTTCCAGGAAAGCATTTTCCACCATCTGGAATTATTTTATCTCAAAAGGGCCGAAGGATCAAAAAAATCGTCCAGACGGCTTCGGAAAGGAAGACGGGCGGGAGGAATCAGCGGATAAAAACAGGTGGGCCCCCTGCCTGGCGAATCTTCGGACAGGAGGGTCCTTCTATGGTTCAGGAAACTCCTTTCAGTCCGATCGACTCGGCGACCTCCTGCATCCCTTTGATGGTGTCCTCGATCAGTTCCTCCAGGGGGACTCCCAGCATGGCCGCCCCTTTCTCGATGATGGAACGGTCGACGCCCGCGGCAAACCGTTTGTCTTTCCATTTGTTCTTTACGGATTTCAGCGCTACATCCATTACACTTTTGGAGGGGCGTATCAAAGCGGTGGTGACCACCAGCCCGGTAAGCTCATCGATGGCATACAGGGTTTTCTCCAGCACGGTCTGGGGCTCTACCTCGGAGCATATTCCCCACCCGTGAGAAACGGCCGCCCGGATGTATTCCTCCGCCCAGCCCTCCTTTTCCAGGATCTCCCGGGTCTTCCCGCAGTGCTGGTCCGGGAATTTCTCGTAATCGAGGTCATGGATCAGGCCGACGATCCCCCATTTCTCCACATCCTCGCCCCGCTTCCGGGCGATATAGCGCATGACCCCTTCGACCGCGTAGGCGTGCTTGCGCAGACTGTCGGTTTCAAAATACTGGTGAAGAAGTTTCAGGGCCTCTTCGCGGGTGGGAACCTTTTCTCCCATGATGAAAATCCTCCGGGAAATTGAAATCGCCGTTCGTTCCGATAAAAAACCTAATGGGACACAGATAAACACAGATGAACACAGATTTTATATTTGCAGAAGACTCAAAGACAAACGACCTAATGGGACGCGGATGAACACAGATAAACACGGATGAAAAGAAAGATTTTCATAATTTCCTAAGCATAGGAAAAGCAACTGAGTTCAAGGTATAAAAATTCCCCCGCAGTGTCAACCGAATTGTTTGCCGAATTGTTTGCCTTACCCATCCGCAGCTTTTTGTGCTCGTTGGGGTTCAGGCTGAAGAAATTCGGATCATCAGGCTCGGCGGGATCATCGTTTTCTAATCACCTCCCCGCCTGTCTTCCGCAAAGAGAGGCCTGCGAGGAAATAGCTCTAGAGGCAAGACGGGGCTAAACCATCTCTCCTTGCGAATCTCCCCCGGACAGGCCCGGCCCAATGAAAGAATCACCGCCTTAGGATGATGATCCGAATTCCTTCAGCCTGAACCCCATGGGATACCCCCTCTCTCTTCCGGATTTTTCCCGGCCATGGGTTCTTTCCTCAAAAACTGGGGGTGGGCAAGAATTGTTTGCCCTAAAGGCGAGAGGGGCATGGATGGATGAGGCCCCCATGAAATGATGAAGAAATGGGTCTGCAAGTTTTGCGAAGCGCCTGAGGAGAATTCTTGGCTCCCCCGTCGGCGTACTCAGCTGCAAAGACGATAACGCACATGTTTCTAAATTTCGGGTGGGGCCCGAAAGCCACCCCGGCGTTGCGGAAGAGGGGTTCCAGAATGATTTTCCGGTGTCCCCTCGAAGGGACGCCGTCGTCGATCAACAGGGAAGATACAATTCGGGCCGCGGCCGCGTGTCCGTATTGAATGTTTTCCCCGATTTTTCCGTTCCATCGCCCATAGCGATTGGCCCGCCCGGAAACATTGCTGTGATCCCTTCCCTCATGGCCGGTCTGGCCGGTTTTCGACTGATCCAGCACATGATCCCGAGCGGCCCTGGCTAATCCTGCCTTGGGGGTCAAAATTCCCATCGGCTTCGTCTTCCCCAGGACTTGGGTGCACTCCTCGAAGGCATGGATTCCTTCCCGGGTCCGGATGGCAATTTCCCCGGGATAAATGAGCTCTTGGCCGGCGTAATATTTTCTCTGGGGGATCAGGAAGGACCGGGCGTATCGGCCTGGATCGGACCGGACCTTGTTCAATTCCAGAACGACTTGCTTTTCCAGGTCATTCAAATAAGCGATGGTCCTGGCCGTATCCAGCCTGGAGAGGTTCCAGCCGGACTCCTGATCCGGTTCGCCTCCCTGCGTCTTCGATGCGGTTTCTGGAGACTGGGCCATAAGTTCCGGAGGGAGGATGCTCAGGAGGGCGAAACAGGAAACAATCCACCAGAAAGGCATAATCCTCCCACCTTACTCCAGATCCCGCAGCAGCCTTTGAAATTCCGGAGAATGAATCAAAACCCGCCGGCCGGCGGCCCGCAACAGGTCCACCGCTTCAAAGGACAAATGGAAGGAGGTGGGCAAATTTTTGAAGTAGGAACGTTCGCCTTTTTCCGTAAGGGAATCGAAATCGACCTCGATGAGATAGAACTCAATGTCGCCGCAGGGATCGGGCTTTTGCTCGGCGGCAACAGCCGGGCTCTCCGGTTTCTTGCCCACGCATCTCTGGGAGCGGATCTCTTCGATCCACCTCCGGGCATTTTCCTTGAACAGCTCGATGGTTTCGAAGTTGAACCGGGTGATGGGAATATTGGTTATGTACTTTAAAACCTGCCCGCTGGTCAGCGTTCTCTCCAGTTGATCGGACCCGGAATCGGTCTCCTTCTCGGCATTCACCAGGATGAAGACGACCTTGCGGGTGTTTTCCCACCGCATGTATTGAAGAGACGGCCAAATATCGCCCATGGGATTCAGCCGGTCGATGGCCCCCCTCAGGCCCAGATTGTCCGAAGGGCCTCCGTCCACCAGGTGGATATAGGGTCTCTTCTTCGAATCCAGATAGGAATAATAATTCTGGGCCAGCTGGGTTCGCCTGCGGGAAGCGGCGGGTTCCTCCAATGCCTTTTTCATCCAAGGGGCGGGTTCATAATTACAAGTCCCGGCATAATTGTAAAGGGTGATGGGGGTTAAAAGGCCCGGCACGGCCGAAGAAGCGGCCACCGCGCGGGATACGGAATAGCGGCTCACGTCGGAACAAAGGAGGTCAAACATATCCTGGGAGAAAGTGAAATGGCTTCCCAAAACCAGGTCCGTGGCATTGATCAGGATGAGGGGGCCTCCCTGGGACAATATGTCGCCGAAAGTTTTCCCATCGAATATGTTCTTATCGTAGTACTCGGCCGCCAAGTCGCTGCGTCCGAAATTGCTGGAAGAAAGCCGGAACCAGTTCCCCAGGTCGATGCCTTCCAGGACAAGGTCCTTCTGGATATTCTTCTTGAGAAAGCGGGTTTCAAAGTCCTCGAAGATTCTCCGGCCAAAAAGCCCATAGTAGGCCGCCGTGAAACTGCCGCCGGAAACGCCCGAGATGGCGTCCACTTCATCCAGCAAGGATCTTTTCCGGCCTCCCAGGGTGATTTCCGTCTGGGCGAGCTGCTCCATGACTCCGTAGGCCAGGGCCGCGGCCCGCGTCCCTCCCCCGGAAAAGGTGAGGACCAGCAGCAACTCGTCCGACCGGTCGATCCGCTCCGGGTTTTTGAGCCGGTAGCCCCCTTCCGGGGAAACCTCGGTCAGAAAGTGGTTGGGGGGATAGTGGGCGCAGCTCAAGCTAAAAAGAGCGGCGAGGAAAAACCCGAACCAAAACAGCCGATGGATCTTTCGCTTTTCCATGGCCCCGTTCGAACCTCCGTCTTCGTTTAAGATTGATGGTCTCGTAAAAAGTCTCTTGGAGCGTCACCCCGGCGAAAGCCGGGGTCCAGAACATCTTGAAATAACTGGATTCCGGCTTTCGCCGGAATGACGAATTCTATGGAATTTCGACATTTTACGAATTCATCAAGATTGGCTTGGTTTGGCCCTCTCCAGGGAGCCTGGATGACCCGGCTGGGCTACCGTTCAAAATGATATTCGGCATGTTACCGGTTATTCTTTAAGCGATAGGCCACGGCCGGGTTGTAATGGGCTTTGCAGTATGGGGGGTCAAAGAGCAAAGCCTGCCTGCATTCGCCCATTCGGCTCCTCTTGCCGGTACCCTTACAACCACCCCCTGACCGCCAGGGTCCTCCTTCGAATTGGCGACAGGGGAGGTTGATGGCTATTTTCTAACGAATGGAAGCCAGAGACAACCCCCAATTTGATTTCGGATTTCAGATTGCAGATTTCGGATTTAGGCATATTGGGATGATCCCTTGATTCACAGAAAAAAGTCAAACCATTTCTGGGCCATATGATGGTTTTCTTACCTTTTTGGCTCCCCGCAAGAGGCCCCGTCGGGCGATGGTCATGGAACGTTTTTTTGAAAACTCGCCCTATCCTTTTTGTGTTTACAGGCCCATAATAATTATATATGAAAATTCATCGGGAAAATTAAAAAAAGAGC
>JAPLIW010000204.1 GCA_026388915.1 Deltaproteobacteria bacterium | reverse complement strand
TCTGCATCCGTCTCCAGAATATAGGAATTCGGGCGCGGTTTCAATCGGCGGATGGTCACCGGAACAAGAATTTTTTTAGCAGGGAAGGGGAACGGTTAAAGGAGAGTGATGCGGGAAGAGGGCTTTCCCTCCGCGTCGAGGCCGATGCGGACTTTTATCTCCCGGAATGGTAGACCGAACTTGCGGGGAGCGTTCAGGGCATCCCACTGGATTCCGTCTTTCAAGAGCTGGATGAAGGGGTCATCGGAACCGGAATCGAAAAGGATTTCCTTAAGAGTCCCATCCTCCTGATAGAGGATCCTGACCACCGTCGATTTCCCCTGGAGAGTTTTCCGAAGGTCCTCGGGAATGGCGCTCTGGATGCATCCATTCAAATGGGTGCTGGCGGTTTGTTGAAAATATTTCAATTTCATACCGACCATCCGATCGCCCATTCTCATGCGAAAGAGATATTGCCCCATCAGGAGCTGGTTGCCAGCATTTTCCTGCATGGCCAGGATAGCTCCTTCGGCGTTCTTCGTCTCGGAGAGGGGGGGAGCCGGCAACGATTCCTCGGTCGGACTTTCGGGCCCAACTTCTGCAGTCAGGGGAAACTCCTGAAAGGAGGGGACGCTCCCGTCCGGAGAGGTTTTTTCACCGGCAGAAACCGGAGCCGGGGGCTCAGGGGCTGGCTGAACGGGGCCGGCCAGGATATGGGATTCTTCCGGCAACAGCGTCTTGGGCCCCTGGGGCGCTTCCTTAGCCGCGGACACAAGGTTTATGACCCAATGGCTGACTTCCTTGACCGGTCTTCGATCGGGCTGATAGAGGACCGCGAGAAGGAGGAGCAGGATGATTGAATGAATGAAAAGGGAATAGAGCAGGGGGCCCGCATATCTCTGCCGCGCCGCCCACGGGCTCTCAAGAATTTCAGGGGCAGGATCAACGGAAAAAGAAAAAGGGACCTTTCCTATGGAGAAGGAGGAGATGCCTTCTTCTGGATCCGATCCCTCGGGAGTAGCTGAAGAGAATTCAAAATAATCCACGGAACCGCCGCTTATGGAAATGGAGGGGCGGGGAATACCCCCGCCCCTCAACGCCGTTTAGTCCATGCTGGGCTGCATCAGCAGCTTGATGATGGCGTCTTTCTGCGCGTCGGTAATCGCCGTTGTGCCGTTGGTGGTTCCGCCGATCCGGTCCGCGGCATCCCCCATTCTCTCCTGGAAGGTCAGCTTGTTGGCCTTCTCTTGTTCATGGGTGGGGTTACCGCCTCCCGAGTAGATGGCATACCGGGCGTTTTCGATAATCTGAATATCCTCCATCAGCCCGAGATAGGCATTGAAGGAAGCACTGGGAGTCGCCATGGGGGGGTTGATGTAATCGCGGCGTCCGGCGGTCCAGGTTGCGCCCGGAGTCGCTTCGCATGCTGTCTTAAAAAACTGAGTAGGATCGGAGCAACTTCCCATCCATTGCTGCATCTGGGTGGGTATTGTCAGGGTGTCGCGGGTATAGGTTAAGGACCCGCCCGTAGTGATAACCTTCGCGGCCATCCAGTTAACCATGACCACCTGGGGAATAGGCCAGTTCTTCTGGGTGCCGGTAAAATCAACGTATTTACCGAAATCGCCGGGGAGCCAGGCCGGGTCGATTGCGAAAGCCGTGGCCACGTTGGTTTTCATGGCGGTAATGTCGGCGTTCGAAGCGGCAATGGCGGTCTGGAAAGCGGCAAAGGCCGCTTGATACCGGGCGTCCACTTCCTGCTGGACGGTGGCGAAGTCTTTCCCGTGCGCCGTGCAATAACCCGCCGGATCGTTGAAGAGGTCGGCATAATCCGAATCGATGGCCGCCATGGCGTCCATCATGGCGTTTACCGCGTTGTTGAAGGTATCCACCTGGGTGCCCGATGCCTCCAGGGTATTCAGGGCCTTCGTGTATTCTCCCTTGACTTTGATGGCCGCGATGCGCTGGAAGAAAGCGCTCATAGACTGGTTCATGGAAGACTGCACGTTGGTGGAAAGCTGGCTGACGATTTCGTTGTGAGCTTCGCACACCACCCCGGCCGCATCATGGGCCACCAGGATCAGGGTGTAATCGATCCCGGCGGAAGAGGCCGCATCCATGAAGACATCGGCCATGAACCCGCCGGCCTTCTGCAACTCCTGCTTGGCGGTGGTGGCGTCGCCGCTGTCCACGGCCGCCTTGAAGCTGGCGGTCAGATCGCGGAGGGTCTTCTTGCCGGCGGTCGGGTTATAGATCAGGTAAGATTTGAAATTGGCGAGCTGGGCGGCGGTCACTCCGGAGGTGGTCAAGGTGTCCTCAAACCCGCCAGTGCCCACGATGGCCACCTTCCCCATGTCGGCAAAGGTGAGGGCATCATTTTCCGTCGCTCCGTCCGACCGGAGGAGGGTTATGAGATAAGCGAACGGAATGGGATCATCCGTCCCGATCTTTTCTGCGGCGGACAGGATCGCATTGGTCTGGGCGGTGGAGAGGTTGTTGATGCCCAGCTGGTTGGTATACCCCGCTGGGGGTGCGGGGACGAACCCTTTCCGTTGCACCACCTGATTGGCATCCTTTACGATAAAGACGATGAAGTTGCAATCCGCGTTGGTGGGCATGCTGGTAAGAGAGAAGATCAGCTTGCCGTTGGCGTCGGCAGTGGCCTCCGTCGTGCTGAAGTCCGACACCGTGCCGTTGCTGTTCATCTTCTGGATGGTGATGGTGTAAACCGTGCCGGAGGTCAGGGCGGCGGCGTGAGAAGGTACCGCCGTCATTCCCCAGCAAAGCACTGCGCATAAAGCCAATACCCAAAACTTTTTCATTCCTAAAACCTCCTTATTTTTCAGATTGTTGATATTTTTTACTTATTCGGCGCTTCCGCTGACATTGCCGGAAGTAGTCCCGCTGCTGCTGCTTCCGCTGCTTCCGCCGCACCCGACGGCCAGGGTCAGGAGCATGATGGCCACGGCCAAAAGAGCAAAAAATTTCTGTTTCATGATCTTCTTTCCTCCTTGCTTTTGTTTTTGCGGATTTGTTGTTCTTGATTGAAAATGAAGAAGCAAAAATTCTCCATTCGTTCTTTCGATTTGAGCCCCCCGGGGGGCGGACGCCACACATAATCCGCCAGGTAGAAGGGCAGGGGGGAACTCCCCTTGTCTCGACCCCGAAAATGGAATATCGGATGTGCGATGGAATTTCGCCTGTCAATCATTTCCGGACGAAAGGGCAAAGCCCTATGCCAACCATGAATTTCTTTCGGCTCAATCTCTTTGGGGTTCCAGATTTCCGGTGCGGGAGGCCCCGAATTCGAACAGAAGAATATCCTCGAAATTACAGGAACCCTTTCGGCAGGTCAGGGTGAAATCTTAAGGATTTTTTGGGGGGAGAGGGCAGAGAGCCCGGTTCCTTTCCGGGAATCTTGAAAGTTTTTGGGGGGTTCGATTATGATTGGAAATGAAGGTTTTTGATCTCGTAAAAAGTCAGTTGGATCGTCACCCCGGCGAAAGCCGGGGTCCAGACGTTGTCCCCGCGGAAGCGGGGAACCAGCAAAGAAAATCTGGATTCCCGTTTTCACGGGAAACCCTGGATTCCGGCGCCTGCCCCGGACTTGATCCGGGGTTCGCCGGAATGACGCGTTCTATGGAATTTAGATTTTTTACGAAGTCATCAAGGTTGAGTTTTTTCCGAATGAAGGTTGAATTGATACAACGCGGAAAGAGCCCGGACCGCGGCTTCCGGAGAAGAGACAGTGGCCACGGCCTCGCCGCACAGATTCTTGATCTGCTCGATCCATTCCCGGTAGCCGAGATGGATAGCCACCACAGGCTTGTCCTTGATGGTTTCCCGGTAAGCGGGCCAGTCACCCAGCATATCCCGGGCTTTAACCCCCAGCCGCATGTAGATCTCGATGGCCGCGTAGGGGATGACCGGGATCAGGATGAATCCGTCCGGGTTGGGGTCGGCAAAAACGGCCTCGCAGGCGGGGCGGAAGATGCCGCTGGGCCCGATGTCCAGCGGGTTTTTGACATTCATCCAGCCGGGGGCCCGGGCTTTTATTTTTTCAATGGTATCCGGCTGCCAGGGGGGCAGCCGCATTCCTTCCTGGTAAACGATGTCGGCGGTCATGGCCCCGAGGGAACCGGAAGTCGTCAGGATCCCGATATTTCTTCCCCGCATCGGGGGCTGGGCGATAAGGACCCGGGCGATCTCAACCATCTCTTGGAGATTCATCGCCCGGATGGCGCCGGCCTGACGGAAAGCGGCGTCGAACACCCGGTCTTCGCCGGAGAGGCTGGCCGTGTGGGAGAGGGTTGCTTCCCTTCCGTAGGGAGTTCGGCCGCTTTTCAGGATGACGACCGGCTTTATCCGGCAGGTGCGGCGCAGAGCCTGCAGGAAGCGTGGTCCGTCGTTCGTCCCCTCCATGTAAATCAAAATCACCCGGGTCCCGGGATCGGCGGCAAAATAATCCAGGAAATCGGCTTCATCAAGGTCGATCTTGTTCCCCAGAGTGGCCACCTTGCTGATTTTCAAGCCTGCGGTTGGGAGGTGGTCGAGGAGGATGTTCCCGAAGACTCCGCTCTGGGCCATGATGGCCACGGATCCCGGTTCCATGGAGGGGTCCATGATTTCGATGGTGGCAAAGCGATTTCCCGTGTTCACCACTCCCACGCAGTTGGGCCCGATGAGGCGGATTCCCATCCCCTTGGCCAGCTCTGCCAACTCCTCCTGCCTTTCCTTTCCTTCGGGGCCGGTCTCGGCAAACCCGGCACTCTCGATGATGACCGCCCGGATCCCCTTTTTCCCCAGGTCGATCAAAACCTCCCGAACCGCCGGGGAGGGAACGATCACCACGGCCAGATCAATCCCTTCGGGAAGCCCGGATATGGAGGGGATGACTTTTTTCCCTTGAATCTCTCCCCCCTTGGGGTTCACCAGGTATGCCCTGTCCAGCCAGCCGTTTTTTTGCCAAAACAGCGGAATTCCGTGGCCGAAGCCGGGATTGCTTGTCGCCCCGATGAGGGCCACGGAGCGGGGTTCAAAAAAAAGATTCAAGATGGATGATTGCACTCGACCTCCTCATGGATTCATGAAAAGGCTGTTCCTGCCTTTCCCAGTCTCCCCTCCTTTATAAACAAAGAAATGGGAAAATGTCAATTCATGGGGGCCTGCATTTCCCGCAGAGGGGGCCTGCCACGGTCCCTCCGGGGTCATGGACTTCAAGGGCCTGGGATACGAAGGGGAAATGATCAAAAAACTGACCCAGAGTTATTGATTTCGCCCCCTGGTTCTTTCGGCGCCCGGTTTCTATGATCGACGGGGCGCCTTTTTTTCGGCCCAACGCTTTGAAATTATGATGAAAAAATACCAAGCGGGAGCCTTCCCCGGCCGATCCGATTCTGGCAGGAAATTTGCAGGGGAAAGCATGGGTCGCAATCCGTTGAAAATGCGGCAGAGGAGCGAGGAAATGATGTTGAAAAAATGTTCTATCCGTCTGGTGCGCGCTTATTGGCTGGTCGCGATATTGTTTTTTGCAATGGTGGCTGGGTGTGCGGAAGTCCAGGTCCGCGCCCTTCCCGAACCTCCCCCGACGGCCAAGCTACGGGTGTTTGTAGTTCCGATCTCAACGGGCCCGGGGTGGATGAATCCTCACGAGAACTATGCGAAGAATATGATTGCTGTAACGCAGAGGCATTTTGAGCGGATGAAAATTTATGAGGTCGTTCCCGAAGAAAACCTCAAATTGGTTTTAGGGCAATCCTGGTATTCAGAACAAGACTGGATGGGTCGATGGTCCAAGAATCATTGGGAATTGGCCAGAAAAGCGGGAAAAGGGCTGCATGCCGAATATGGGGTCTTTACGGAGCGAAACCGGAGGGGAAAGGATTTTTTCTGGCGGCTGGTTCTGGTCAACATCGAAACCGGGAAGAAGTTTGATGTATGGATGCCGGTTCCCGGTGGAATGGCGCCGCAATACCAAGAAATGATTCAGGCATCCTATGGGGAGATTTTCCGGCAGGCCAAAGAAGACCTTCTGGCCACGGCCATTCAAAAAGGAAGGGCCAGGGCCCCGGGCAGCTTTCCCCAGCCATCCGTCCCTCCCGCGGGAAAGCCCGGTTCGAGCGAAAGACAGGCGTTGCCCGAGAAACCCGGGTCTTCGATCGATTTGGAACAGATTCGCAAAGCGGAAGCCTCGGCGGCGGGAAGGACCCGTCTGGCGGTTTTGGATCTAAACACGAGTGAGCCATTCAAAGTCATCGCCCTGATCCTATCGGAAGCTCTCCGGGAGGAGATCTTCCGGATGGGGGCTTTCTCCCTCGTCAACCGGGAAAATATGGAACAGGTGCTGAATGAGATGGGACTTCAGCAGACCGGCCTGGTGGAGGAGCGGCAGGCAGTCCGGGCGGGGAAAGGACTGGCCGCCGCCCAGATCGTTCTGGGGCAGTTCGGAACTGTGGGGAGTACATCCGTACTTCAGGTCAAACGGATCGACGTGGAAACCCAGGGCACTTTGGCCATAAGTTCCCTGCAGTGCCCAAAGGGGCGGGAGGAAGAATTGCTGGCCGGCCTTTCCGACCTGGCGCGCAAACTGACCGGGGAAAAATGATCAAAGGCCCCGCATAAACTCGGGGCGGAGGAGGGAGCGGTCCTTGGAAGAAGTCACCTTATGGATGAGGTTGACCACCGCCTCCTTATCCCTGGGCATGCGGGCCTTGATGGGCAGGTAGTTGGAAGCGTGGTTGGACGTGAAGTAGCAGCGGCTGAAGTTGGAGTTGGCCACGATCGTTCCCAGCTCTTCGAGCAGCTCAAAAGGGGAGGGGAGCTGAAAGCGCCCCGCTTTCCTATCCTCATCCAGTGGAGTTCCGGGAACCACCATCAGGGTCAGGGCGCTGGCAAAATCCGGGTCGATGTCGGAAAGGATCTTGCCCGTAGCCCGGGCATGCTGCGCCCCGTGATCCGTCCCGCCCAACCCTAAAAGCACCGTTGCCGAAAGGCTGATTCCGGCTTCCTTCACCCGCCTTCCGGCTTCCACCATCTGCTCATACGTGGCCCCTTTACGGATCTTTTCCAGAAGGGCCGGATCCCCCGTCTCCACCCCCAGATAAATGATTCCGAGTTTCCGGTCCCTCAGCTCCTTGAGCTCTTCCACGCTCTTGCGCAGGATGCTCTTGGCGTTGCCGTAAATGCCCACCCGGCGCAGGCCGGAGATCTTTTCGTTCAAATAATCGAAGATGGCCAGGAGCTTAGGCTGGGGAATAATCAGGGCGTCCCCGTCGGCCAGGAAGACCTTGCGGAAGGGGCCGTAATCGACCATTTCGTCGATTTCTTCCTTGACCTGACCCAGGTCCTTGATGCGGAAGCGGCGGCCCTTGTAGGTGGGGCAAAAGGTGCATTTATTATGAGAGCATCCCAGGGTGACCTGGAGGATGAGACTTTCGGCCTCGCTGGGAGGGCGGATGACGATTCCCTCGTACTCCATATATTTAATTTATACCAAAAGCTGAAAAAGTGGAATATGGAATGTTGCAATACTGGAATAATGGAATAATGGGTTTTTAAAAGAAAATAAATCATCTCGAGCCGCAACATTCCAATATTCCATCATTCCATTCTTTATTCCGCAATCCGCAATCCGCATTCCGCATTCAAGGCAGTCTTCCTTCCTTCTTCAGCTTCTCCAGGAGCTCTTGGATCTGGGGCAGGGCTGCGGCGGCCGCCTTCTCCCCTTCGAGGATCGCTTCGTGCCTCTTGGAAAAATCACTGGAGGCGATGTGGCCGACTTTGGGTCTTATGACCACGTCCGCCTTGGCGCACTGGATGGAGGCCAGACGAAAGTACATGATGTCAATGGACTGGAGGAGGGTTTCGACAATGCCTTCGGGTTTCGGGCTCTCCACCTGGGAGGATATGTCCACGGCGATGACCACGTCTCCGCCGTGCTTCCGCGCCGCATCGACAGCGACCGGGCTTACGATTCCCCCGTCCACATACATGCGGTCGCCGATTCTGACCGGCCGGAAAACGCCCGGGACCGAACAACTGGCTCGCACCGCGGTGCCTGTGTTTCCCCGGCCGAAAACGACCTCCTCCCCGTTCTGAATATCCGCGGCCACGGCATAAAAGGGAATTTTCATCTGCTCCAACGGCGTGTTATTCGTCATTTTGTTGACGAACTCGGCGAGTTTCTCCCCCTTGATAAAACCCTTGTCGGGGATGGTAAAATCGAGAACTTCCCCTTTTTCCAGGGGCAGGGCCAATTCCTGAAGCCGAAAAGCATTGTATCCGTAAGCATACAGACTTCCCACCAGGCTTCCCGCGCTGGTTCCCACGATCATGTGGACCGGGACTTTCTGCGCTTCAAAGACTTTCAGCACTCCGATATGGGCAAAACCCTTGGCCGAGCCCGCTCCCAGGACAAGAGCAATTCTGGCGGGTTTGGGAGGAGGCGGCAGGGGAGGGGGAGGCTGAATCTGCCGGTGGGTGCATGAGGTCAAAATCACCATGGCCAAGCATGCCCAAAGCCATTTCCTTCCGGGGGACATATCCGGCCTCCTTATCGCCTTCTTTCTTTTAATCTATTGCCTCAAGGGTCGTAGCCCCGCTCCTCAAGTCGCCCCTTTGGCGCGACGGTCCTCAAACCCCGAAGGGGCGCTCCTCTATTCTTCCTACCTTATTCTCAGCAGACAGAATCAGTTTGTCAATTTATTTCCGGGAATACATTCCCTCTCGCACGGGAATGATTTGCCCTTGGAGCATTTATTCATAATGCCCATTTTATAATGGTCTCGAAAAAAGTCTCTTGGATCGTCACCCCGGCGAAAGCCGGGGTCCAGAACATCTGGAAATAAATGTATTCCGGCGCCTGCCCCGGACTTGATCCGGGGTTCGCCGGAATGACGCATTCTATGGAATTTCGACTTTTTACGAACTCACCATAATTGTTATGCAAAAAAATTTGGAAATAAGGTAAAATGCGTTTGAGCGGCATTGAAATTGCAAAAAATCTCAATGATTTAACCTCATCCCAACTCAAGGAAGGGAAAATCATGAAAAAGGGGCCTTTTCTTGTCATGCTTATGCTAGGCCTGATGGTTTTGGGAGGTTGCGGCGGGACAACGGGAAGAACCGTAACTCAGGAACCCCAGGACCCCTACTTCCGGCCCAAGAGGGTTTATGCGGTGGACATGAATCAGGCCTGGGATCTGACTTTGAAAGCGATGAACCGGGAAGGGATCTCCCTGGAGATGGTCAACAAAGAGACCGGGGTGATCCGGACCGACTATCAGAACCTGACAGCCTGGGAAAGGAATAAATGCGACATCCGGTTTTCGCCGGAGCCCCAGCGGAAAATCTACATCTATGTCCGCTGCCGGTATGAAGGGAGGAAGGATGCCGCGGAGCCCTTCAAGGATTTCACCTACAGCTCGCCCCGGGAAGCGATGAAAGCGGAAGAGGATTTTTACCGGAGACTTGAGCCCTACATCCTTCCCTTCGAGAAAACTTTCATGCCCCAGGAAGAGGCTGCCGGCAAGGCTCCGGCCAAACCAGCCCCGGCGGCCGCCGTTCCTCCGGCGGCGGCACCCAAGGCCGAGACCATTTCTCCGCCCCCTCCTCCGGTGGTCGTGGAAAGGGCGCCCGAACCTGTTCCCCCTTTGCCCGCTCCTGCCCCCAAGGCAGAGGCGGCTGCGCCCGCGGGACCCCTTCCCGTAGAAAAGCCGGAAATCAGGGAAGAGACTTTGTCCAAACCGGTCATGACGGCAGCCGCCACGAACGTGCGCCTGGCGCCTTCCACTCAGAGCAGGATTATCACCGTCCTGTCGAAGGGGGAGAGAGTGGAGAAAATCGGGGAATCGGGAAATTGGTCCAAGATCAAATTGCCTTCCGGAGTGGATGCCTGGGTCTTTACGGATTTTCTGCAGTCTGCTTCGGCTGCACCTTCTCCCGTCCCTTCTGCTCCCATTGTCGCACCGCCCCCGGTGAAACCGGAAGCCCCTCCGCCGCCCCCCGTGGCCAAAGCTGCCCAACCGGCCGGGAAGAGCGTCGAAGGACCGACGAAAGGTTTCTTCGTCACCAAGGAGATCACCAGGATGAGGGCCGAACCCAACCTCAAGAGCAAAGTGGTCCTGGTTCTCAAGAAAGGAAGGAAGGTGGAGAAACTGGACGAGTCCGGGGAATTCGTCAGAGTTAGACTGTCCTGGGGGGATAGCGGCTGGGTGCAAAAACGATTTCTGGAGCCTGCTCCCTAGGTTCTTTGGCCCATAAGAAGGATTTACCCAAGTTCTCTCTCAAGGCCTCGACACAACCGACAATGCCTTCCGGGCTAACTGGCTGATGCGAACTCTCTTGAATTCCTGATTCTCATAGAACGGAATCTCGGTTTCATCATGAAGATAAGCCTCCAACCCAAGGAGGCTTTCTTTTTTCCCGATTCGTCCCAGAGCCAAGATCGCGTAGCCCCTTGCCGGAGCATCTGGAGAACTCAGAAAAGCCAGCAGGTAGGAATCGGCTTCCAAGGGATGCAGGATCTGCGGATGGCTTTCGGCCAGGCGGCCGATCGCCCACAAGACCCCCCGCTGAAGAGGCTCGAATTCCAGGAAATTTCCCTCCGGCTGGATGTAAGAAACCAGGATGGCAGCGAATTCGCGGGCCAGGTTCTCATCCCGGGCGAGAATTTCCCCCATGGCTTCAGGAAGACCCCAGCCGATGCCTCCGGATTCCTCATTCAGGGACCACACCATCCGGCGCAGAATGTTTCGGGCCCCTTCCAGGTCTCGTTCGGCGAGATCGGCCACCAAAAAGCCCACGGCCGTCACCGCGTGCCACTTGATTTCTTCGCCTTCGCTGCACAGCGCCGCGAAAAGATGGTTGAGGATTTTGGGAAAGGGGAATTCCTTTAACGAATTCAGCTGCTGGTTGAAATCCGGCGATTTTAGAAGATCGAAGATTCTCTGCTTCAACATCCGGCTAGGATCGTTCGTCGAGTCCGAAATAAAACCCGCAGGATAGATAAAATTTCTCTGTTTTGGCCATGAGCTACGAGCGATGAGCTATTTTAAATTACCCGATTGTGCAATACCCCGATTCCTTTAATATCCACCTCCACCACGTCTCCCCGGTTGAGGGTACCGATATCCGGGGTTCCGGTCATGATGATGTCTCCCGGGAAGAGGGTCATGATCCCGGAGATAAAACTGACCAGTTCGCCGCAGCTGTAATACTTCCCGCCGGTTGCCCCGCTGGCCTTGACTTGCCCATTGACCCGGCAGGTAATCGTGGTTTCGTCCGGGTCCAGGTCGGTCACGATATAGGGGCCCAGGGGACAGAAGGTGTCAAAGCTCTTTCCGTGGAAAGTGGCGTTGTCCCGCAGGATGAAATCATAAGCGGTGACGTCGTTGCCGCAGGTGTAGCCCAGAACATATTTCCGCGCGTCTTTTACGGGCACATTCCGGGCGACTTTGCCCATCACCACCACCAGCTCGGATTCAAAGATGAGGTGTTGGGAGGAGGATGGATAAATGATATTCTCTTCCGGACCGATGACCGAGCTGGGCGGTTTAAAGAAAAGGACCGGCCGGGGAGATTTGGACGGGTTTTCTCCCCAGGGGTAATTCTTCGCCGCACAGATGATCTTGGTGGGTTCGCAGGGGGCCAGGAGTTTCACGCTCTGTAAGGACCCTGCGGCCTTGCCTTTATCGATTCGGTCCGCGTAGGGAGAACCGACCTGGTAAATCGTATCCCCCTCCAACAGGCCATAGGAGGATTGATGATCTTTTTGGTAACGCAGCAGTTTCATGATCCCTCTCTTCTTTCCGTCGGTGTTGAAGATTCCCGCACAGGAGAATGACCTATCCTACCATCCAGCCGCCCCCGGTGCAATCCATAATCACTCCTGGCCCCCCATAATGGTTTTTCTGATTGACTTCCCATTTCCAATGGGATCAAAATGTTACTAATGAGGCCATAATTATCTGGGCAGGAATTCCGTCTTTTAATCATCCTGGATTCCGGCTTCCGCCGGAATGACAACAAAGAACCATGCCTTTCTAATGTTCGTCACTCCGGCGAAAGCCGGAGTCCAGTTCGAGGT
>JAPLIW010000482.1 GCA_026388915.1 Deltaproteobacteria bacterium | reverse complement strand
ATCCAGATCATGGTGGTTTCCCAGTCCCGGTGGATGTCCATCAGGTAGCTGGCCATGTCCTCTTTTTCTTCCATGCTCATCCCGGCCAGGATCTCGTCGAGCAGGAGCAGTTTCGGTTTCATGGCCAGGGCTCGGGCCAGGTCCACCCTCTTCCGGATCCCGTGGGGAAGTGCGCCCACAATATGATTGCGGAAGGCCGAAAGGCCGAGGAAGTCGATCACTTCGTCGTCCAGCTCCCGGCGGTGCCGGAATTCCTCCCGCACCATGCCCGGCATCCGGAAAAAGCAGCTTACCGGAGAGGCCTTCATCAGGAAATGCCTTCCCAGCTTCACATTGTCCAGGACGCTCATGTGGGAGAAGAGCTCGATCTTTTGAAAGGTCCGGGACACGCCCATCCCGGCAATCTGATGCGGGCGGGAACGGGTGATGTCCTGGTTCTCCAGGGAGACGCGTCCCCTCTGCGGGCGGTAATGGCCGTTGATGCAGTTGAGCAGGCTGGTCTTGCCCGCCCCGTTCGGACCGATAATGGAGGCAAAGACGCCCCTGGGAATGCGGAGGGAGAGATTCCTCAGGGCCATGACCCCGCCGAAGGATAGAGACAGGTCGGCAATTTCCAGGAGGACCGAGTCTAGAGCCATCGCTTCCTCCGCTTGTAGCGTTTGGCTTCGAGGTACCTCTTCTGGTCGACCCGGGCCGTGCCCAGGTAAAACTCCCGCACGTCTTTGTTCTTGATCAATTCGCCCGAAGGCCCGTCCAGGACGATCCGGCCGTTCTCCATCACATAGCCCGTATGCGCCACGGATAGAGCGGCGTGGGCGTTCTGCTCCACGAGGAAGATCGTCAGCCCTTCCTGGTTGAGGCTGCGGATGATGCCGAAGAGTTCCCGGACGATCAAAGGGGCCAGGCCCAGAGAAGGTTCGTCCAGCATCAGAATCTTGGGTTTGGTCATGAGGGCCATCCCCACGGCCAGCATCTGCTGTTCCCCACCCGAGAGGTACCCTGCTTTGGTGTTTCTCAGGCTGACCAGTTTGGGGAAGAGGGCCATGACTTTTTCTATGTCCGCAGGGACTTCCCGGTTCCAGCGGGAGAAGGCTGCGGCCTTCAGGTTCTCTTCCGCCGTGAGGTACCAGAAGACGGGGCGATCTTCCATTACGTAGGTAGTCCGGTATCTCTTGACGATGGTCGAGGAGTCCAGCCGATGAAGCGGGGTGTCCTCCAGAAGGACGCTCCCCTCGATGATCTTCCCGTCATATACCGGCAGGAGTCCGCAGATGGCCCGCAGCAGGGTCGTCTTCCCCGCCCCGTTGGCCCCGAGCAGGACCGTTACTTGGCCGTCGGGAACCTTGAGCGAGACCCCGTGGAGGACGGAGATGACTTCCTGGTAAACCACCCGCAGGTTTTCCACCCGGAGCATGTCACACCCTCTCAATCCGTACTGTCCCGAACAGGCCGTAGGGGCGGATGAACAGGGTAATCAGCAAAACCAGGTAAGGGACTACCTCTTTGAACCCAATGAGCCCGAGGGGCTCTACATAAGCCCCGGTCAGCGCTTCGACGACTCCCACGATCAGCCCGCCCACCAGGGCACCGGGGATGCTGTCCAGCCCTCCGATGAGGACCACGGGGATCGCCCTCAGACCGACGAGAGATGTCTGGGCGGAGAGGGCCCCGAGGTTGGCAACGACGATCCCGGAAGCCCCGATGCAGACCGTGGCAATGGCCCACACCAGGAGGAGGACGAATTGGGGATTAATTCCGAAGCAGAGGGCCTTGGGCTGGCTCTCCGAGGTGGCCTGAATGACCAACCCCCAGCGGGTCCGGTAAATAAACAAAATGACCAGGCTGAAAAAAACCAGGGAAAGAATGCCCGCCCAGACCTGCGGGGATGGGTAGATGAGGGTTCCCGCCTCCACGGTCAGATCCGGAAGGTCCAGGCTGAAGGTGTAGGGGTTGCTCCCGGCTGTGGCCTGGATTCCCCCGGAGAGAATGTTGGAAAGGCCCAGGGTAATGATGGTCATGGATAGGGCGGGCCTTCCCATCAAAGACTTGATGGTGGTCCGCTCCACAATGGCCCCGAAGACGGCTGCGGCTAAGAGGCCCATGGGCAGGGCTATTAAGAACGGCAGATGCCAGCTGAAGTGGAGGATGTAGAAGAGAAACCCGCCCACCACCATGAACTCGCCTACGGCAAAGTTAAAGGCCTCCGATGCCCGGAAGATCAGCACCAGCCCGAGACCCAAAAGCCCGTAGGAGAGTCCGGTCAGCATCCCGGAGAAAAAGGATTGGAGAAAAAAGCCCATGGTTCGGCCCGCAGTTTTACTCCCCTCACTTTTTCCCTTTGCCCCCCGTTTTCGGAGGAAAAAGCGGAGTGAGGGGGTCCTCCGCCTATTTTAGCTCCTCATCCGCATCCAGCCATGGAGTGATGGGGTCCCACTCCTTTTTGGCGGCAGAAGCCCTGTAAATTCTGGCCATGGGAACTTTGTGGGACTTGTACGAAAACTTGCGGCCATCGTACATGCCGTTGAAGTCCCAGACGGAATTTTCGAGGGCCTTCTTCACCCCTTCCCGGGAGAGATCCCCTGCTGCGGCCGCCACATCCAGCGCATGGGCCCCGAGGAGCGCCATGGTCCACCCCAGGATGTAATAGGACTGCTCGGCCCAGGGGATCTTCCTTTCTCTCTTCGCTGCCTGCTCGTGGACCAGCCTGATGAAGGGGTTGCCGGTCTCGTGCCATTGAACACGGGTGTTGACCCCGATGATCCCATCTGCGGCCGGCCCGCCTGCGGCAACCATCGTGGGAGAAGTCTGAAAGTCTGTTCCCAAAATGGGGATTTTGGGGAGGTACTGGCGGGCCGTTTTTAAGAAGACCGGGGCCACCAGCATTCCCGGGAGGAACCCGTGCCAGATGAGGTAATCCGGCTGGGCCTTGCGGATGTTGATAATCTGGGTGGAAACATCCGAAGCCGTGACCGCCACTTCTCCTTCGGCCACGATTTTAATTCCCAGCTTGGCCGCATCCTCCCTCATGTCGGCCAGGGGATCCCGGCCGTATTCCGTCGGGGAATAGACCACGGCCAGCTTGGCAGGGACATCCTTCTTGTGATCCTTCTTGATATACCGGAGAAGAAGGCCGATCTGCTGGGAATAGTCGGGGCCGGTGGTGAAGTAATAGGGGTATTTGGAAGGCCCGCCCTGTTTCCCGAACATCTCCACGGAAAAGGAGAGGGCAATGGAGGGGATTCGCACTTCCTTGTTGATTTTCTCGCTCAGGGCCTTGAGGGTCCCAGTGATCAGGTTACCGCAGAAGAGAACAAGCTCCTCTTTGGGTTCCATCGAGAGCTGGCGGTTGATAATGGCAATCTCGGTGGTTACATCCCAGCGGTTGTCTTCCACCAGGTAGGTAACTTTATTCCCCTTGATGCCCCCCTTTTCAGCCAGATAAGCCTGGCAGTCGTTGTACCCCCAGCCCAGGCCCACGTAGGCTCCTCCCACTCCGCCGAGGGGGATGGGAGCGCCGATCTTCAGCGTTTTCGACTGGCCCCAGCTCAAACCGGCAGTGCCCAGGATGAAGGTGCAGATAAGAATCATTAAAACCCAATAAGACCTTTTCATTTCACCCTCCTTTCTTCTTGCGGCCAAGCCGCAGCCAAAGGAAAAAACTTGAACCTCGAAACCCGTAATCCGAAAGCTATTTATTTTCTGTGCCCTTTGCCCTACCCATGTTCAGAACCCTTTAATTCTGCATGGAATTTTTTCCCTGGCAACTTGCCGCTGAAATTCCCCCCTGTAAAAATCAACGCCCCCACTCCTTCAGCAATCAAGAAGTTCGCATAGGGCAAAGATAAGAGTAGATCTGAATCCCAATTTCTTAGACTTCCGGAAAAAAGAATCTTTGATTCCTTGGTTCAGATTGACGCCGCTCAGGGAAGGGGCGGAATTTTTGCGCGGGGTTTTTGCCTTGCAAGCCCATCCCACAAGACAAAAAGCCCCATCTCCATTTGAAGACGGGGCTTAGTAATCCGTATTCAGCATGATCGGTTCTCCATTTGCCGGAAAGGAGAAAGCGCTATTCAAGAGAAAGGGATATGGATTTACGGCACGGATATTAGCAACAAACGAATCGGCAAGTCAAGAAGAAATTCGGTCGAACCCATCTTCTTGACATTCAAGGGATCCTCTCCTACCCTAATATGGTAACCCTTTCCAATTTTCAGGATGAAGGAAAGCATGGAGACAAATGGTTTTAGAAAGGCCTTGGAGGCTAAAGAGTTTGTTTACACCCTGGAGCTGGTACCCGGGAGGGGAGCTCGGGGGAAAGTCCTCGAGGAAACCATGAGGATGGCCGAGAAGGCCATCCAGGGGGGAAAGATCCACGCCCTCTCCATCACCGACAATGCCGGAGGCCACCCCGCCCTCTTCCCCAACGTCCTCGGCCGCGAAATCTGCGGCATGGGGATGAACCCGATTATCCATTTCACCTGCAAGGATAAAAACCGGAACCAGACTGAATCCATTCTCTACGCCCTGGACCGGATTGGAATTCAGAACCTCCTGGTGATGACCGGGGATTATCCTCTCTATGGTTTTGAGGGGAAGGCTAAGCCGGTTTACGACCTGGATTCCATCCAGCTTCTCCATTTGGTCAAGACCATGAACGAGGGAAAGTGCATCGACGGGAAAGCCCCGGGAGGGGGAACGGAATGCCTTCCCACCCATTTTGTCAAAGGCTGCGCCGTCTCCCCCTTCAAAATGGACGAAAGCGAGGTATTGGCCCAGTATTTCAAGTTATGCAAGAAGGTAGAGGCCGGGGCCGACTTTATCATTACTCAGGTGGGGTACGACGCCCGCAAGTTCGACGAAGTCCTCCGGTTCATGCATCAACAGGGAATCCAGGTGCCCATTATCGGAAACGTCTATATCCTGAACCGGCCTGTGGCCAGAGTGATGAATAAAGGAGATGTGCCTGGTTGTGTAGTGACCGACGAACTATACCGGATCATCGAAGAGGAATCCAAGGCGCCGGACAAGGGAAAAGTCGCCCGTCTCACCCGGGCGGCCAAGCTGATCGCCGTCCTGAAGGGGATCGGGTATCAGGGAGTCCACATCGGGGGGCCCAACCTCAAATATGAAGATGTAGAGTGGGTGATCGGAAAATCAAAAGAATTTTCCACCAACTGGCCGGAATGGGTCCGGGAATTTTCTTTTCCCCAGGAAAACGGTTTCTACCTCTTCATGGAAGATTCAAAAACCAGCCTCAACACCGATGTGCCCAACTTCAAGCGCATCCACCCGCGCAAGAAATGGGGCCATCGGTTCATGCGCTTTTTGCATCATTTTATGTTTGTCCCCGGAGCGCCGCTTTTTAAAAGCGCCCGCCGGTTCTTTCAAAAGCTTGACGGCTCGCGGCTAGAAATCCCCTTTACCGAGCTGGAATACTGGATTAAGTTTTTTTCCTCACGCTGCCAGCGGTGCGGGGACTACACCCTCTCCGAGATGGCTTTTCTCTGCCCCCAGTCCCAGTGCCCCAAGTTTCTCCTCAACGGGCAATGCGGCGGGTCCCACGAGGGGTGGTGCGAGGTGTTCCCGGGGAAAAAGAGGTGCATCTATGTGCGGGCCTACAGACGACTGAGAGCTTACGGGGAGGAAGAATCCATGATGGATGGATACATTCCCCCCCGCAACTGGGACCTGGCCGGGACCTCTTCCTGGGCGAATTATTTCCTCGGCCGGGACCACCAAGCGGTGAATCCAGAAGATTCTTGCTCAGCCCCCCCTGACCGCGCTCCCTCTTGAGCGACAGGAGAGGCCTAATGACTGAGCAAAGGCAATTTCCCTCTTGACATTCCATCACCACAAGAGTATTTTTTATTCGCATTGTTGGTATTCCTTCTGTAGCCCAGTAAACTCAACAACCAAACCTTTAACCTTCTGGAGCAAGTCATGAGCAGGAGTTTCCGGAAGGTGCCAATCTGAAGCCTCCAAGCGGGTTTATTTACCCTCTTGGAGGCTTTTATTTTCCTATCTCAATAGGACCGCCTCTGTCTTGCCCTTTTATGAGTTCGTAAGTTGGATTACTGATGGGATAGAAAGAAGGACGAGTGAACTAAGATAAGAGGAATCATGGCCAAGGTAATTCGTCCTATCCTCCGGCGGGTCTTCCCAAGGGAACGATTGTTCAAATTGTTCGACGGCATGCGGGAACGGCCGGTTATCTGGGTCTCCGGTCCCCCGGGGTGCGGGAAGACAACCTTGGTAAACAGCTATCTTGAGGCCCGTAAGATCCCTTGCCTCTGGTATCAGGTCGACGAAGGCGACGCAGATGTAGCAACTTTCTTTTACTATCTGGGCCAGGCGGAAAGAAGGGCTGGGTGCAAGAAGCGAGAACCTCTTCCCCTCCTCACTTCGGAATACCTGCAAGGTTTACCCGCCTTTACGCTGAGATATTTTGGAAGCCTCTATACACGGCTGAAATCCTCCGGGGTGATTGTTTTCGATAACTATCATAAGGTCCCACCGGGCTCACCCATCCATGAAATTATTCTGAATGCCCTTTCTGCTCTTCCTGAAGGCATAAATTTCATTTTTGTTAGTCGAAGCGATCCCCCCGCTGATTTGATTCGATTGCATGCCGATCAAATGGTGGAAATCCTCGGATGGGACAGGCTCCGCCTAACCTTAGAAGAGTCAGGGGGAATTGTTCGGATGTGGAGCAGGAGGAAAATGCTGACCCGGAGAGAGATTGCGGGCTTGCATAGCGCTTCAGATGGATGGGTAGCGGCCCTGATGTTAATGTTAAGGCGGGGCCGGATTGAAGATTTGGAGATTAAGCTGGCCGGAGATTTTATCCCCGAGGAGGTATTTGATTATTTCGCGAAGGAAATCTTTGACCGGACCGGGGAAGAGGTAAAGCAATTTCTGCTTAAGACATCCTTTCTTCCTCAAATGAGCGCCGAGATGGCTAAAGAGCTTACCGGCCTCTCCTCGGCAAATCGCATCCTTTCGACCCTATCCCGGAATAATTATTTCACCGAAGAACGCATACAGGTTGAGCCGCTTTACCAATACCATCCCCTGTTGAGGAAATTTCTATCCTCTAAAGCAAGAGAGATCTTCTGTAGTGAGGAGATATTCCAGGTCCAACAGAAGGCGGGCCAGCTTTTGGAAAGATCCGGGCAGATTGAATATGCCGCCAAACTGTATCGTGAGGGGAAGGACTGGGACGATTTCATTCGATTGACCCTTGGCCAAGCCCGTTACCTTTTAAACCAAGGGAGGTTCAAAACCCTTCTGGAATGGATCCGAAGCATCCCCGACGAGAAAAGGGAGAATAATCCATCCCTGCTTTATTGGCTGGGTACCTGCCAACTGCCCTTGAATTCTGAGGAGAGTATTGAAACCTTCAAGAAGGCTTTTCATTTGTTCCAGACCCAAGGGGATATGACGGGATCCTATCTGGCCTGGGCCGGCGTCGTGAGCACCCTTAGTTATGAACACCATGATTGGGCGCAACTTGCACCCTGGGTCGAATGGCTTACGGAACAGATCCGCATCAATCCGCATTTTCCTTCTCCTGAAATCGAGGCCAGGGTGGCCGTCAGCCTGGCAGAAGCCTTATTGTTTCTAAGACCCCAGCACCCCGAACTGAAGAATTGGGTGGAACGCTCTCTGGAATTATCCCGGGATATAAACGATGTGAATCTCAACATCCGTGCTCACCTTACTGCCATTCATTGGTGTCAATTGATCGGGGATATGGCCCGGTGCAGTATGATCGGCGAGGAATTGGAGAAAATCGCCCAATCCCCCTCAGCCTCTCCCCTCCTGATGATTGAGAAGAAATGGATGGAAGCCTGTGTATTGAATCTGGGCCCCGCAGCAGATTATGACTCGGCCCTGGGGACGGTTCAGGAGGGGTTGAAAGCTGCCTGCGGGACTGGGATCTACCTTTGGAATGCCGTGCTCCTTGCTCAGGCGGTTGTGGCTTGTATGAACAAAGGGGATCTGACCAAAGCCGGGGAATTCCTCCGAGAAATGCACGCCACCATCAAGAGCACCCAGCGGGTCGTTTTCTCCCAATACCATTACCTATCGGCATGGTATCACCTGCTTTTCGGAGATTACCCCCGTGCGCTTGTCGATTCAAAGACCGCCCTGAACCTTGCTTTAGAAATCGGCTCCTCTCCCCAGGAAATTCTTTGCCGCCTGGAAATGGCCCAAATATTGAAGTCGGTCGGCGAAATTAAACCGGCCCGGATGCAACTTCAAATTGCCGGCGAACTTATTCCCCGGTGCGGGAGTTTGATGTTGGAGTACTCGTATCTGATGACCCAAGCCCAGTTTACCCTGGATGAGGAAGAGGAATCTGCAGGCCTGGAATTCCTGCACCAGGCGATGGCCTTGGGAAGAAGCCAGGGATATATATCGATGTATTATTGGTGGGAACCGTCGGTGATGGCCCGCCTTTGTGCAAAAGCCCTGGCTGAGGGAATCGAGGTTGAATATGTGCGCCATCTGATCCGCAAACGCAACCTCCTTCCCGATATTTTTGGCCGGACTTTAGAAAATTGGCCATGGCCTTTAAAGATCTTTACCCTTGGTCAATTCAACCTGGAGAAAGATGGGAAACGCCTGGTCTTTCCTGGGAAGGCCCCCCAGAAGGCCTTTTTAATGCTAAAAACGCTGATTGCATCGGGGGGAAAAGATGTCCGCGAAGAACAGGTCAGTGATCTGCTCTGGCCCGAAAATGCAGGAGATACTGCCCACATAGGATTTAAGACCCTTCTTTCACGTCTCCGTCAGTTGCTGGGGGTGAAAGACCTGATCGAGTTCCAAGGAGGCAAGGCAAGTTTCAATCCCGAAACCTGCTGGGTGGATGCCTGGACCTTCGAGGAAATTTCTTTACAGGCCAAGAAGGCCTGGGAAGATAAACGGTTGCTGGACCATTCGGGGAAAGCCATAAGGCTCACCGAAACGGGCCTGGCTATTTATAAAGGCCACTTTCTCCAGGGTGAAGAGGGATACGAGTGGACATCGCTCCAGCGTGAGCATTTACGAAGAAAATTTCTATTCCTGGTAAGCAGGCTGGGAGAGTACCTACAGCAAACCAAAAAATGGAAAGAGGCAGTGGAACATTATCAAAATGCCATCGAGGTCGATCCCCTTCCTGAGGAATTTCATCAGAATCTTATGAATTGTTACTTACAGCTGGGCCAAAGTAATGAGGGGATTTCAGCCTATCGGCGTTTCCGAAAAATCATTTCGGAAGGCGTGGGCATTATGCCCTCACGGAAGACTGAAGCGATTTATCAATCCATGGTGAACAGCCAGGCCGGCCCCGCAGGGCATGTGGCTCAATGAGTTTGGCTGGTTGGCGGTCGGCTGGTGGCCTAGTAAAGATCTCCCCTGAATGACCCGCGCTTCCCCCCAAAAAGCCTTGCCCCCCCTCCAAAAACAGCCGGCTTCTTTGAATTTTCACTGCTAAAACCAGTAGCTAACCTTCTATTGAATGGATAGCTGACCATCTTATTTTCTCTCTACATTTTCAGAATTTTCCCTCCTTTCAATTTTTCCCTTATTTTTAACCAATCTGTACCCAATATGTAACCGATCCTTAACCGATATTATGCTATTTTGTGCAAAATAATGGGAAGGTTTTCCTTTAACAGGAAACGGCATTCGGAGGCTATCGAATTTCGCCCTGTTCGTTCGGGCTATTTGGCGACTTCGCTCAGAATATTTTCACTTTATCCCTGGTACTAAGGAGTGGACCAAATAAACCCGCAGAATCTACGAGTTCATAGCAGAGGAATAGTGCTCTAACCAATTTCTGAAAAGGAGGACCGCCATGGAAACATCTATACCCGCGCAAGTACTCTACAATGTGCACCATGAAATACCCCTCGGTTACTACATCGCCATTTACTTCTACATCACCGGTCTTCACATGGGTTTCTACACTACCTCGGTGGTGGCCACCCTGCTGGGGAGAGAGGAATGGAAGCCCATCGGTAAGATCGGGGCCTTAGGGGCGCTTATCGTTTTGGCTGTCGCCCCCATCTTTCTTCTCATTGACCTCAACCAGCCATTCCGGTTCTGGCACCTTTTCGCCTATATTAACTGGCAGTCGTCCATTAGCTGGGGGACTTTCTTCTTGACCGCCTATCCCCCGATCGGTTTGATTTACGCCTGGTGTGTGCTTAAAGGGAATTACCGTGCGGCCAAGATCTGGGGTCTCTTTGGTTTCCCGATTGCGATCAGCGTGCACGGTTACACCGGCTTTATCCTGGCCTTAGCGAAAGGCCGGGCCTTCTGGAATACCCCCATCAATCCCATTCTTTTCCTGGTTTCCGCCATGGTTTCAGGATTGGCCTTGATGATCATCATCATGAAAGTCCGTGCCCACTATTTGGAGCAGGATGCGGTGCACGAGGCTGCCGATGTGAGGATAACCAATACCCTTCTCACCATGATGTATCTCTTTTTAATTGTCGAAATATTCCTCATGGCCTGCGACGTCCTCGTGTTGGCCAACTCCAGGAAGGATGAGTTCGAGATGTTTCAACTGCTCACCCAGGGAAATTGGGCTCCTCTTTTCCTGGGGGTAGAACTGACCCTGGGCGGGCTGATTCCTCTAATCTTGCTTTCTGTCAGGCGAATCAGGCTTCATCCCGCAGGGCAGTGGGTTGCCTGCTCTTTAATCCTTTGCGGAATTATGGCCATGCGCATCATCATCGTGGTAGGTGGCCAAAGCGTGAGGTTGTATTAGGACGCAGGATCATTGGATGAATCTGATTGCGTTGGCCGGCAACCGGGAAAATCATACCTCCGGCAGAGCGGGAGGTATGAAAAACAATGAACCGCTCAAAACGGATTGCAATGGGCGCCGTACCGAAAGGCGGTCTTCGGTCGGATGCCAGGCCCGGGGGCAAGGACCTTCTGTGCAAGAACCATGAGGCGGCTTCCATTTCATGGGCCGGGCGGGCAACCAAAATGCGGAATGCCGACTGCGGAATGCGGAATGGAAAAAGAGGCAAAGAATTCCGGGTTCCACATTCCGAATTCAATAACGCCCGATCGGCCCGCCGCATCCTGCGGAAGCCGGTCGAAACCTCCCAGGAGAGGGCCAGACCGGCCGATGCTTTTTGCCCAGAAGCTCCTTGCCCCCGGGCCACGATTTAAGTATCCCGGAAATGTCAAAATTTAATGGTCCCCCGGCAGAGCTGGGGTTTGCCTTGGGGAAATTACCAATCAAGCGGGGATGCCTTCGGCAACAAAATGCAGCGGCAAAGGGGGCGGTGAAGTCAGACCCAGAACCTAAGAATGCTCCTTGAGGACCGCTAAAATGGCGACCCCGGAGGTAGGGGGTCCTTTCGGAGGCTAGTTTTTTAACTCCCCGGGAATCCTTTTGGGCTCTCGAGCTGTCGCTGGCGTCATGAGGTCCGTTAGGATGCCCCCTCCACCCTCCTGCGGTTCCGAATCACTGAACCGGAAGTCGGGTTGGGGAAGAAAATAAGCGAGAACTGTGCAAAGGGCGACCGGAACTCCCGCCGCGAAACCTTGGACCCCCGAGCAGTAAATCGCATCGAGGAGAGGGATTGCTAGAGCCATCCTTTTCAGAGCGCCCTCGGTCGCGGAAGCGGTCTGAAGCTGACCGGCTTTCAACAAAGCCGGGCCGGTGAACGCCGTAAACAAAGCGAAGAAGGGCAAATTTTCCAGGTCCAGGGCTTCCCAAAGCGAGAGGCAGAAAAGGATCGCGACAAAATGGGCCCACCCTAAAAGAGCCAAGACGCTCATGTTCCCTGATTTTTCCCCCGCCTCGAATCGGCTCAAGCAGCCGAGAAGAAATACGTAAAAGAAGGAATAGACCGGAAAGTACCTACCGGGACCCTCGAGCCAGAACGGCAAACCCATTCCCAAGATAAGATTCAGGGATCGGCAGCCGGCCATATTCAAAGGACCGAGAAAGGCTCTTTCTTTTGTCCCCACCGTATAGAGAACGGTCGCCAGGATCAGAAGAATCATTATGAGCGGGGCGGCCCCCCCGACGAGGGCCGAAGCACCGAGTCCAACCGTGAAGAGCGCCAGAGAAAGAATTAAATCTTTCCAGCGCTCCAATCCTTCGCCGGAGATCGGCCGTCCCGGGCGCTCTCGCGAGTCAATCTCCCGGGTGCAATAATCGTTAAGCGCGTACCCGGCCGCGTAAACGGCCGACGTGGCCAGCAAGAGCCAGATGAGCCGGGAATCAATCCGCATTCCGTTCGCAATCCAGTATCCCGCGAGGACATCTACTGCGACAGTGATAAGATTCGGCAAGCGGGCGAGCTCAAGGTAGGTGTTGCCCTGGAAAAGAACAGCGGGTTTTGAATCTTCCATATCATTTCTCCCTATGAACTTCATTCATTTATGTAAAAATGGGGTGATCCCCCATAGAATCGCACTGGGTTATCGTTTGAAGTACACTCCTCCTTTTAGTTGAGCAAGGAGTGTGCCAAAATGGCGTTCTCTGGCCGTCTCTACTTTAATGATAACATATTGTAATATTTATGTATTTTATAGCTTGAGTCGCAGATTCCAGGCCCGTCCCGGGGAGTTATGGACGGTTTTTGCCAAAAAGTCAAAGAGCATTTTTTTTGACAAAATTCGTTGACAAAATTTCAGATTATGAAAAAATGACAACACAAATTGACAATATGTCATAAATTGGAAGGGATGAGAATCCAATCCAACACGTGCATTCACGGTCGAGTTTACAAGGCAATTAGCTCAAGAATTGCCGTATGGCTTCAAGAATGAAGGCTGGCTCAACAATGGCATTTTTTAATTCAAGGGAATGGGTGGAAATTTCATTGGGTTTATTCTAAAATGCAGCAGGAAAGAGACATTCTTAGCAAATACCATTTTCAGCAAGATGGGAGGTAAAGATGGTCGGGAAAATAAGTCCGGTAAAAGTTGCCGTGGTTCAAGCCGCTCCGGTCCTGTTCAACTGGGAAGCTACGGTGGAGAAAGCCTGCCGTCTGACCGCCGAGACGGCCGCGCAGGGCGCAAAGCTGATCCTTTTCCCCGAAGCCTTTATCCCCGCCTATCCCCGGGGCCTCAGCTTCGGCATCGTGGTGGGCAGCCGGAAGGAGGAAGGGCGCCGGACCTGGCAGCGCTATTGGGAAAACGCAATTGAAGTTCCCGGCCCGGCCACGGACGCCCTGGGAAAAGCCGCCCGGCAGGCCAATGCCTACCTGGCCATCGGGGTCATCGAGCGGGACAGTCAATTCAGCGGGGGCACCCTGTATTGTACCCTGCTTTATTTCGGCCCCGATGGAAGGCTGATGGGCAAACACCGCAAGCTCAAGCCCACCGCGGCCGAACGCCTCATCTGGGGAGAAGGAGACGGCAGCACTATGCCTGTTTTCAACACGGAAATCGGAAAGATCGGCGGGCTGATCTGCTGGGAAAACTACATGCCCCTTGCCCGGATGGCCATATACGGGAAAGGGGTGGAGATTTACCTGGCTCCTACGGCCGATACCCGCGATTCTTGGCAGCCCACGCTCCGGCATATCGCCTTCGAAGGACGCTGTTTTGTCCTGGGGTGCAACCAGTTTGTGACCAAGGACATGTACCCCGCGGACCTGGCCATGGTCGAAGAGCTGGCCCCTCTACCGGATATCATTTGCCGGGGCGGCAGCGCCATCATCTCTCCAATGGGAGCGGTTGTGGCGGGTCCTCTTTTTGATCAGGAGGGGGTTCTCTATGCCGACCTCGATTTAGGAGAAGTGGCCCGGGGAAAGCTCGACTTGGACGTGGTCGGTCACTACGCCCGGCCCGATGTTTTTCAGCTGAGTGTCGACGAGCGACCCAAGCCGCCGGTAGTCATCAAAGCGGTCCAGGATTAAAAAGGAAATCTCACTTTCCTATTTGCGGGGCCCCTCAGGACACTAAGAGCAAAACGTTTGAAAGATAGCTGGCCCGCAGCGGTAACGGGAGTGAAGATATGAAAGAAGTAGTCATCGTCGGGGCCGCCAGGATTCCCTTTGGAAAATTCGGAGGGCTGCTGAGAGACTATTCCGCCGTGGACCTTGCCACCCATGCCGTTAAGGGGGTTCTGCAAAGAACTCCGGTCCTGCCGGAAGTCGTGGACGAGCTTTTTCTCGGAGTTGCCGTCCTCGCCGGCACCGCCTCTGTCGCCGCCCGCCAGGTTCTCTTTACCGCCGGCCTCCCTCCAACCACCCCTTCCTTAACCGTCGATCGCGCTTGCTGCTCTTCCATGACCTGTGCCGGCCTGGCCATGCGCAATATCCTGGCCGGAGAAATCCATACCGCCATTGCGGGGGGGATGGAAGCCATGAGCCAGGCGCCCCTGGTAGCCCGGGGAGTCCGGTGGGGGACCCGGCTGGGGGGCGTCATGCTGGAAGAACCGCTCATGATGCGCAATCCCATCCTCAACCTGCCCCTCGCGGTGAGCGTGGGGGATGTATCCCTCCAACACGGAGTTGACCGGGAAGAGCAGGATCGCTGGGCTCTCCGGAGTCACCAGAAATACTTCGAAGCCCTGGCAGCCGGTAAATTCGCCGATGAAATCATCCCGGTCGAACTTTCCCCTAAAAAGGGGGAGAAGACCTTGATGGACCGGGACGAATCCCCCCGCGCCGACACATCCCTGGAAAAGTTGAAAGGGCTCCCCACGGTATATGGCAGCAAGACCGTGACCGCGGGAAATGCCCCCGGGTTGACCGACGGCGCGGCCGCCCTGATGCTCATGTCCCGGGATAAGCAGAGAGAACTCGGGTTGAAGCCCCTGGCCACCCTTTTTGCTCACGTGAACATGGCCGGAGACCCGGCTTCCTCTCCCTACTTGCCCGCCCTGACCCTGCAGAAGGCGTTGAAGAAGGCCGGCCTCAAGCTCACCGATTTGAAAAGAATCGAGATAAACGAAGCCTTTGCCGCCACCGCTTTAGTCAGCACCAAAGTTTTGAGCGACGGAGACCCCAGCCTCCTGGAACAGTTGCGCTCCATCACCAACGTCAACGGGGGAGCGGTGGCCATCGGCCACCCCACCGGGGCAAGCGGCGCCAGATTAATAATGACGCTGATTTACGAGCTGCGCAGGTCTGGCGGGGGCCTTGGCGCCGCAGCCATCTGCGGCGGTTACGGGCAGAGCGACGCGGTGATCATCCGGGTTGATTAAAGGGGACGGTAAAGAACTTTGCTTTTTCTGCGACTGGGCTAGGGGAAAATGGCCCTCAAGGCAGCCCCCTCACCCTACCCTCTCCCCTAATAATGGGGGAGAGGGATGGGGTGAGGGGGAGTTCATAAGTGAGTCTGAAATTCCATTCTTACCAACAGGTTAGTAGTAGTTTCGTGCTAAACGCCTAACCCGGCCAAGCCGGAACCAAAGAGGATGTTGTAGGGGCGGCCCTATGTGGCCGCCCGCAAGATGGGCAACCACGCAGGGTTGCCCCTACAATTTGATACTATTTTGAGATCAACTCAACTTGTAAGCGCCTAACAACCTTATTGGGGGGACCGAATCATGAAATCCGATCAGACTCAGATTACTTATGATTTGACCTACAAGGACGTGGTCGACATCCTGAAGATTATCGATGATTCCCCATGCCAGGAATTGCACCTTGAACTTGAGGGCCTGAAACTGGACCTGATCAAAGGCGAACCGCCTCCCGCTCCTACTCCCTCAAGCCAACCCCCCCCGACCGCTGCCGCTGCGGAGAAGGGCAAGAGCCCAGGTCCTAATCCCGGCCCCGCCCCGGCGACTCAGCCAAAAGAGGCGGCTCCTTCCCCGGCTCCGATTTCTTCCGGCATCCAGGTGAAATCCCCTCTGGCCGGGACTTTCTACCGCGCCCCTGCCCCGGGGGCCCGTCCTTTCGTCGAGGTGGGCGGCAAGGTGGAAGCGGGCGATCAGGTGGCCATTGTGGAAGTCATGAAGCTCATGAATTCGGTAAAAGCCCCCGTAAAAGGAGTGATTCGTGAAATCTGCGTGGCCAATGAAACCCCGGTAAAGATGGGCCAGGTCTTGATGGTGATCGAGCCCTCTTGACCGGGGGCCGGCGATTTTTTCCCTTTCCCATCGGATTCCCGGATCCACCCTTTCCCAGACCTCGGAGGGATGAAAAGTGAAAGAGCTGCGTTTTAACGAAGAGACCCTGCGGGATGGACAGCAGTCTTTATGGGCCAATCGGATGACCACGGCCTCCATGCTGCCCATTGCCCCGATGATGGAGCAGGCCCGGTTCAGCAGCATCAATATCATGAGCGGCTCGGCCTTTGAAGCCTGCGTTCTATACCTGTATGAGGACCCCTGGGATCGGATGCGCGCTCTGCGTCGGCTGATGCCCAAAACAGACCTGAAACTCCTGATCCGGGGACGGAGCGCTTTCGGATGGAGGAGATTTCCCAATGACGCCATCGAGCTTCTGATCAAATGCCTTCAAAAGGCGGGAATTCAGGGGATTGCGGTTTTCGACGGCCTGAATGACTTGAACAACATCAAGTGGCACATCCAGGTGGCCCGGCAAATCGGCATGGAGTTTCACCCCGCCCTGGTCTTCGCCGAAAGTCCCGCCCACACGGATGAATACTACGCCGCCAAAGCCAGGGAATGCGTTCAACTGGGGCTCAAGAGCATAAACCTGGCGGACGCCAGTGGACTCCTCACCCCCCAGCGGGTTCGCACCCTCATTCCCGCCATCCGCAAAGTCATCGGGGAGGAGGTTGAGTTTGCCTTTGTCAGCCACTGCCCCACGGGGATGGGGACGGAAAACTACCTGGAAGCCATCCGCCTGGGGGTCGACAACATCTCCACTGCCGCCCTTCCTCTATCCCATGGCAACTCGATCCCCTCCACCATCGAAATGATCCACCATGCCCGTGAAATGGGGTTCAAGGTTGCCCTGGACGAGCACCTGGTCCGCAAAATCGACGACTATTTCTTCTGGGTGGCCTACCAGGAGCAGAAACCAGTGGGGCAGCCCGTGAAGATCAGCCCCCAGCAATACAAAATGTACGCGGCCCATCAGATCCCCGGAGGCATGATGTCCCACCTGGCCAGCCAGTTAAAAAACCTGGGATTGGAACATCGCCTTCCTGAAGTTGTGGTGGAAGCCGGCCGGGTCCGGCAGGAGATCGGATACCCGGTTATGGTTACGCCCTTCTCCCAGATCGTCGGGGTCCAAGCGGTCTTCAACGTGATCGAGGGAGAGCGATACCGCACCGTGCCCTCAGACCTCATCCTGTATGCCCGCGGGTTTTACGGAAAACCCGTCGTCCCCATCGACCCCAATGTTCTGGATCGGATCCTGAAGGGGGAGGACCGGAAGCCCATCGACCCGGAAGAGAATTTTCTTGAACCTTCCGTGGAGAAGGCCCGTGCCGAACTGGGCCCCTTCAGGTCGGACGAAGATTTGCTGTTGGCTCTATTCTTCAGCCGCCCAACACTGGAGCGATACAACAAGAACAAAAAAGCCGCCGAAATACCGGTTCAAAGGATCCCCCTCGTTGCTCTGATCCAGGAATTGGCGAAGCGAAAAAACATCAGGCAGGTTTCCATCCAGAAAGGCTCCGTTAAATTAAAACAGGCGTTCTGAATGCGGAATTCGGAATGCGGATTGCGGAATAAAAAAAGCCTCAAAAGACATAATGGAACGCGGATAAACACGGATTATGACCAGGCTAAAGAGAAAAACAAGTACCAAACGACTATGCGACTTCATTAAGGGGACACAGATAAACACAGCGCGGCAGAGC
>JAPLIW010000592.1 GCA_026388915.1 Deltaproteobacteria bacterium | reverse complement strand
GCCTGTGAAACCATCACCCTCACTTCCGAAGACCACAAGGAGGGGGTGGCCGCCTTCCGGGAAAAAAGGAAGCCCCAATATAAAGGAAGATAATTAAGATTTCAGATGTAACCTAAACGTTGCCTAAAAATCGCCCGCAAAGAGCCCCATTGAACTGGAAGACCAGGGATATCCATCCATCAGGAGGTTAAGGAAAGACCCATGAATGTCTCTAACGCCAAGCTCGATGTTCTTCTACATCCCAAAAGTGTGGCCGTCTTAGGGGCTTCCCAGGATACCACCAAGCTCGTGGGGAAACCCATTGCCTTTCTTCTCCAGCATAAGTACGGGGGGAAGATCTACCCTGTCAACCCGAAATACAAAGAGGTGGCCGGTCTGACCTGCTACCCTTCCCTGGCCCAGGTGCCGGGGGAAATCGACGCCGTCGTCATCGGCCTGCCGGCGGAAAGCGTTCTGGACGCGGTCAAAAAGTGCGCAGAACGGAAAGTGCGCTCGGTGATCGTTTTTGCCTCCGGTTTTGCGGAGATCGGGGGGAAAGGGATGGAGATGGAAGCGGAGCTGCGGGACCTGGCCCGGCGGTCGGGGCTCATCCTCTGCGGTCCCAATTGCCAGGGGGTGGTCAATCTCCATGAAGGAGCGACCCTGAGTTTCACCCCCGCCCTGGAGCGGAAACAGCTTCTGCCCGGGAAGATCGCCTTTGTGACCCAGAGCGGGGCCATGGGAGGCTCCCTCTTCAGCAACGCCATGCAGCTGGGCATCGGATTCAGTTACTGGATCAGCAGCGGAAATGAGACGGCCCTTGAATCCGCGGATTATATCCAGTATCTGGTGGAGGACCCCAAGACCAGCGTCATCCTTAACTACAGCGAGGGATTTCGCGACGAAGCCAAGTTTATCCGGGCGGCCGAGGCCGCCCGCTGGGCGGGCAAACCCATCGTCGCCCTGAGAGTAGGAAGGACTCCCATGGGGAAAAAAGCGGCGCAAGCCCACACCGGGGCCGTGTGTGGACCCGATCCGGAAGTGGAGGCCCTCTTTCAGCGCCTGGGGATTATAAGAGTGCAGGACGGCGATGAACTGCTGGAAATCGGCAATGTCCTGGCCCAGGGGCGCTATCCCCGGGGAAGGAGCGTGGGAATTCTCTCCACCTCCGGGGGAGCGGGAGGTTTAATGGCCGACCAGTGCGAGATGGGTGGGCTTGAAGTACCCGAGCTCCAAGGTCCCACCCGGGAGGAATACGTCCAGATGCTGCCTTATTTTGGCTCCGCCCTGAATCCCGTGGATACCACGGCCATGTTTTCCCAATTTCTGGCCAAAGACCAGGATTACTTCAAGAAGCTCCTCCGCCCCATGGTCCGGGAGAAGTCGATTCACAGCATCATCCTGATGATCACCATGTCCACGGGAGAGAGAGCCAAGAAAATGGCCAGAGACATCGTGGAGGTTTACCAGGAAACCGACAAGCCCATGGTCATCTCCTGGATCGCCGGCAATCTGGCCGAGGAAGGGTACCAGATCATTCGCGCGGCCGGCATGCCCCTCTTCATGAACACCAGGAAGAGCGTCCAGGCCCTGCGAACGCTGGTCCAATATGCGGAGACGAGGCAAAAAGCTTAGATCCCCAGCGGAACGATGGGGCCGCGAATCCTTCCCACCCTTGCCTGATGGGAGCTGAAAAGGTGGAAGGGTCCGGACGGTGAGGTTGAATCAGCTGAATTTTTTTCCGGAGGGAGGAAAGAAGATGAAATATTCGACCCTGTTGCTGGAAAAGGCCGAGGCGATCGTCCTGCTCAAGCTGAACCTTCCCGAGGCCCTGAATCCCATGAGCCACGAGATGAGCCGGGAATTTCCCCAGGCCATCGAGGAGATCCGGCGGGACCCGGAGATCAAAGGCTTGATCCTGACCGGGAACGGCCAGGCTTTCAGCGCCGGGGGAAACCTCAAGATCATGCAGCAAAGGACGAAAATTCCCCCTTTCCGGCACAAAGAAGAAGTCCGCCAGTTTTACCGAAGTTTCCTGACCATCCGCAGTCTCACGATCCCGACGATTGCCGCAGTGAACGGGTATGCCATCGGCGCTGGCGCCTGCCTCGCCCTGGCCTGCGACCTGCGGATCGCTTCGGAAAAAGCGAAGTTCGGTTTTACCTTTGTAAAGATCGGCATGCATCCGGGGATGGCGGCCACTTACCTTCTTCCCCGGATCGTGGGGGCGGCGAAAGCCTATGAGTTGCTGGCTACCGGGGACCTGATCGACGCTTCCGAGGCCTACCGCATCGGCATGGTCAACAAGGTGGTCAAACCGGAAGAGCTGATGGACGCGGCCCGGGAAATGGCCGGGAAGATCGCCGCCATGCCCATGGTCGCGGCAAAGACCATGAAAGAATCGATTTACATCAACTTGGAAGAACCCAGCATCGAAGTGGCCCTGGACCGGGAGGCGGCGCACCAGTCCCTGACTTTCACTACGAACGACATTCAAGAAGGGATCGCCGCGGCGATGGAGAAGAGAAAGGCAAAATATTCGGACAATATATAATAAAGGGATCTCGTAGAAAAATCGATCCGCTCCGGCAGAGAATCGAACTGGATTGTGGGTATCTATTTGGCCTTCTGTAAAATTTAGGCGATCCAGCACCCAATTCCAAGCACCCATGACCAAACAATAACCAAAATTCCAAACACCAAAATTCCCCCCAACGTTCGGGCATTAGAATTTGTTTGGAGTTTGGAGTTTGGAATTTGGGATTTGGTTATGGGAAGGTGTCCACTTTCGAATTCACCGAATTTGCACACCATGGTTTCTTCTCCCTCGAGAGGGGGTTGTCTCTTCCTTCCCTTAAGCCATAGAAAGACCTGGACTCCCGGACTCCGAAGAAAAAATCCGACAGCCCGCGCTCTGCCTGAATACCGAAGGTCGGGGAATTTTCTTCTCGCAAGATTTCGAACCAACCCAGGAGCCGGCGCAAAAACTGAGGTTGCAAAAGAAATGGGTTTTGGGGTAGGCTAGTTGAGAAACTCGAATTTCCTTGAGGGTGATCTTGAAAAATACTTTTCTCATCAACGATCTGGTGTGGATCGGTTTCGCTTCCGCGGCCTGTTACGGCGGGCTCAAGCTGGGGTTCGGCTCCTTCCAGCAGCCCCACGCCGGGTTCATGCCTTTTCTTTCGGGACTCCTCCTCGGCCTGCTGGCCCTGGTCGATCTGATCTCCGGCCTCGCCAAAGGCTGGAGGGATGAAAAGAAAGACGTCGAGATCTGGGCCAACATCAACTGGGGGAAGCTTCTGCTGACCCTGGCCCTCCTTTTCATCTACACCGCCCTTTTTTCCACCCTGGGATTCGTGATTACCACCATCCTCCTTCTGTTCTTTCTCTTCCGGGCCATGGAGCCCAGGCCTTGGTGGATTGTCGCGGTTTCTTCGGTAACCTGCACCGGGCTCTTCTACCTGGCCTTTAAGATCGGCCTGGAAAGTCAACTGCCCAGTGGAATTTTCGGATTTTAAGATAGGAGCGGGATTTGGAACTTTTGAATTATCTCCTCATGGGGTTCTCCGTGGCGCTGCAGCCGGTGAACCTCTTTTATTGTTTCATCGGCGTGGTCATCGGAACCCTGGTCGGAGTGCTTCCCGGTCTCGGACCGGTGGCGGCCATGTCGCTTCTCCTCCCGGCAACCTTCCACACCACCCCCGTGGCTTCCATTATCATGCTCTCCGGCATCTATTACGGGGCCATGTACGGCGGCTCGACGACCTCGATTCTGGTCAATATCCCCGGGGAAGCCGCCTCGGTCATGACCTGCATCGACGGGTACCAGATGGCCCGAAACGGAAGGGCCGGCCCGGCCCTGGGAATTTCGGCCTTCGGATCGTTCATCGCCGGGACCTTCGGCATTTTCGGGCTGATCCTGATTGCTCCTCCCCTGGTGGATTTCGCGCTCAAATTCGGGCCCCCCGAATATTTTTCCCTGATGGTCCTGGGCTTGATGATCCTCACCTTCCTCACCTCCGCCTCCATGATCCGCGCCCTCATGATGGCCACTTTCGGGCTGGTGGTGGGAACCATGGGGCTGGACAACATCTCCGGCCTGGCCCGGTTTACCTTCAATATTCCTGAGCTTCTGGACGGGGTCGGCCTCGTTCCCGTGGTCATGGGCCTCTTCGGGATTTCCGAAGTGCTGTTGAACATCGAGCTTAAAGTCAAGCGGGAAGTCTTCACCGCCAAAGTCAAAGGCCTCCTCCCCACGCTGGAGGATTGGGGGAAATCGATCGGGTCGATCCTGCGGGGAACGATCCTGGGTTTCTTGCTGGGGATCCTTCCGGGGGGAGGCGCCGTTATTGCGTCCTTTGTCTCGTACGCCGTTGAAAAACGGGTCTCCAAGCATCCCGAGGAATTCGGCAAGGGAGCCATTGAAGGGGTGGCCGCCCCGGAGGCGGCCAATAACTCCGCCGCCCAGGGAGCTTTTATTCCCCTTTTGACCCTGGGAATCCCTTCCAACGTGGTCATGGCCATGCTCCTGGGAGCGTTGATCATTCACGGGGTGACTCCGGGTCCTTTGCTTCTGTCCCAGCATCCCGAGCTCTTCTGGGGGGTGGTGGCCAGCATGTACGTGGGCAATGCCCTGCTCCTGGCCCTGAACCTTCCCCTCATCGGGATGTGGGTGCAGCTCCTGAGAGTTCCCTATTCCATCCTCTTCCCCATCATCATCCTCTTCTGTCTCCTGGGGTCCTACTCCATCAACAACAGCACCACCGATGTGGCCATCATGCTGGTTTTCGGGGTCATCGGATATTTAATGAAGAAAATCTCCCTGGAGGCTGCACCCATGGTCCTGGCTTTCGTGCTCGGCCCGATGATGGAGACCGCCCTCCGCCAGGCGCTGATCAAATCCAAGGGCAGCTTTTCCATCTTCTTTACCCGCACCTAAACGTTGCATAAAAATGTCTGCCCGCATCACCCCCACCCTTCCCTCCCCCCTCCGAGGGGGAGGGTTAGGGTGGGGGGGCAAAGGGCACCGGCGGTGAGGTCCCGTGACCATCGAAATAATCGATTTTCCCCTTTGCCGGCAAGGGCCCAAGCAATATTTCAAGAAATTCTTATGCACCTGTTGAGGTAACTTAAATGAATTTCAAATTTATTAAACGTTACTGACGAGCCATACAATTTCAGGGATTATGAATTGTCTTTACCATAAGGAGAAAATATGGGCGCCATGAGTAGGAAACTTCTTGGGGTCCTGGTGGTTGTCGCGGTAATCTTTTCTCCGGCCTTCTGGGTCTTCGCTTCGGATTATCCCACCAAGCCCGTTACCCTGATCATCCCCTACCCGGCGGGTGGCTCGACGGATGTAACCGGAAGAGTACTGGCGCCGGTAGTCAAGAGGCATCTCGGCCAGACGGTCGTGGTGGAGAACAAAGGGGGAGGGGGAGGCACGGTGGGGCCCAACCTGGTCATTTCCAAGCCGCCGGACGGCTACACCGTCGGCATCATGGCCAGCACCACGGTTACCATCTCCTGGCACATGGGAAAGATGAACTTCAACCCCATCGATGACGTAAAGCACATCATGCGCTACACCGGTTACCTCTACGGCTTCGTGGTGCGGGCGGATGCCCCCTGGAAGACTTTCACCGACTACGTGAAGTTCGCCAAAGAAAATCCCGGAAAGGTGACCTACGGGACCACGGGAATGGGCTCCGGTCCGCACCTGGCCATGGAAATGATTGCCTTTGCCACCGGGGTGAAACTGACCCATGTCC